>CAMPAR010000135.1 GCA_946632055.1 uncultured Lachnospiraceae bacterium | reverse complement strand
GTCCGTCCAGCACGGCGCCCGTTTCCGGGCCGTGGCTTTCGCCGAAAAGCGTCAGTGTAAGTACGTTTCCGAATGTATTCTTCAAGGACCTGTCTCCTTCCGTTTATCCTGTTTTGCGTTAAAAAAGCGTCGCGTTCAGCCTTTCCGCGAGCTCGGAAAGTTCCAACTTCTCGAGCCGGAAGGAACCGATTTCGTCCACAAGGACGCAGGTGATTCCGCCTTCCACCGCCTTCTTGTCGTGCGTCATGGCCTGAAGAATCTTTTCCCGGTCGAGACCGCCGGCCTCGGGGAATCCGAGCTTCTGAAGCGCGGGGATGAGCCTCCTCCGGACTTTTTCGGAACACATCGGGATCATGCCAAGCGCGACGCACTCTCCGTGATACAGGCCGTGAAGCTCCTCGAAGCTCTCGATTCCGTGCCCGATCGTATGTCCGAAATTCAGGGCCTTCCGGATTCCGCTCTCCTTTTCGTCCTGCTCGACGACCTTTTTCTTGATTTCCAGCGAGGCTTCGATGATTTCCTGAAGATGCGTGAACGGATCTTCCCGCTCAAACAGTTCAAAGAGCTTCGGATCAAAGCAGGCCGCCATTTTCAGGGCTTCGAAGAGGCCGTTCGCGATCTGCCGCCGCGGAAGGCTCGAGAGATACCCTGTATCGACAATCACGCGCTTCGGCTGGTAGAAGGCGCCGACAATATTCTTGATGCCGCCGAAATTCACCGCGGTTTTCCCGCCGATCGAGGAATCCACCTGCGACAAAACGGTCGTCGGCAGATTGTAGAAATCGATGCCGCGCATGAAGGAAGCTGCCGCAAAGCCTGTGAGGTCCCCCACGACGCCCCCGCCGACCGCCGCCGCGGCGTCCGTTCTTTTGAAGCCGTGACGAAGCATCGTCTGAAGGAGTTCTTCCCAGACCCGGATGCTTTTCGAGTCCTCGCCGGAAGGAACGGTCACGATGACCGGCTCGCGGCACTTTAAAGCGAGCGCCTCGGCGTACTCGTGCGGCACGCCCTCGTCCGTCACGATGAGCACCTTCCGGTCGAGGTTCAGGAGTTCTCCCGCCCGCTTCGATGCGCCGGGTTCAATGATGATATCGTAGCTGTTTTCCGCCAGGTTCATGTGCAGGTTCATGGGATCACCTCTACAGTTCCGCGGGCTCCGGATAATTTCCGACCACCTTCAGAAGCTCGCAGCTTGCGGACAGCTTCCTCAGCATTGCCTGCCCGTCCGGAGAATAGATATTGCCGGAAGCCTCCACAAAGAAATAATACTGCCAGGCCAGAGCGCCCATCGGCCGGGAGCGCAGCGCGCTCATATTGAAGCCGCAGGCGCCGATAATGTCGATGGCCTTCGCAAGCGATCCGGCTTCGTTTCTCACCGTGAACATCAGCATGAATTTCGAGGCTTTCGCGGTACTCATGTTCTGCACGCGGGAGAACACGGCAAAGCGCGTGGCGTTCTCCGCGCTCTCATTGATATCGTGATCGATGACCGTGAGCCCGTAAAGCTCGGCGGTCTCGAGGCTCGCGATCGCCGCGGTATGAATGTCCGAGCCGGAGGCCACGGAAGCCGCCGCCACGGCCGTATTCGACATTTCCTCCGCCGCGAAGCCGTGCGAAGAAATGTAATTTCTGCACTGCATCAGCGCCTGCGGATGACTGACAACCTTTGTGATGTCCGAGAGCCGCGCACCCGGAAGGCCGAGAAGATTCTGCTTGATACGAAGCGTATAGACCGCGTTCACGTAAAGATTTCCGCGGAACATGAGGTCCATGACCTGACCGACCTCGCCGGCATAGCTGTTTTCGATCGGAAGCACCGCCTGATCACAGTCTCCGCTCACGACCGCCGCGTACGCTTCCGAAAAGCCCGGGAAACTGACGAGCGTCCCTTCCGGGAAAATCCGGCCGGCCGCGATATTCGCAAAGGCGCCCTCCACGCCGCTGTAGGCGATCCTCGCGCCTTCGACAAATTCGCGCTGATAACGCTTCGAAACGTTCATCGTATGCTGCAGGAACTGGACATAATGCGCGCGTACGGTGTCGTCTCCGATATACTGCGCATTATTCTGAATCAGCTTCTGCTCCCGCTCCGGCACATAGATCGGAAGTCCGCGCTCCTTCTTGTAGAGCGCCACCTCCTTCGCGGCTTCCATGCGCTGTTCAAACAGCGCCGCCATCTGCCGGTCCACTTCTTCAATTTTCAGTCTGGCTTTCTCGAGTTCGTCCATCCTAAAAGACTCCTTATTGTTTGATTCCGATGGTGATTACGATAAAAAGCGGCTGATATTCATCCTCTGAATATCAGCCGCCTGCATTTTATATTCCCAGCCTCGGTATTCATCCGGATGCATCCTGTTTTCAAGTCCCGCAGAAAAAGCCTGCATAAAAGCAAGCCGTAAAGTAATAATAATAGCTGATGCTGGCTGCCGGATGATTCACAGGGATACTCCTTCAGAATTTGTCGGAAAACTTTTGACTTGGGAATTATAATACTACTTTAGCGTAATAAAGTCAATACTCCTTCATGAAAAAATGCCG
>CAMPAR010000134.1 GCA_946632055.1 uncultured Lachnospiraceae bacterium | reverse complement strand
GGAGGGAGCGGAAGAAGGCGGACAGGACGCGGATGTCTTCCCTGAAGGCGCCGAAGGAGATGTGGATGTCTCCCCGGAAGGCGCCGAAAGCGAAGAAGATGCGGATGTCATTCCGGAAGGGGCCGAGACAGAAGACCCCGGATCGGACGAGGATCTTGTGGTAACACTTCCTCCGGAACAGCTCCACAGCTCCCACCTGAAGATCGGAACCGCGAAGGAAAAACTGAAATGTCCCGCCTGCGGTCATGAGAATCCGAAGGATGCGGTGCAGTGCGAAAAATGCGGCACGCTTCTTCAGTCATCGCCGAACTACGTTGTGTCCGAGCCGATCGAGCCGGAGCCGGTGATTGCCGGCGGAGGGATGAGCGAGGAACAGCGGGAGTCATTGATGCTCTCGAATCTCTCAAATGTGCTTCTGACCGCAAACCGCAGTACGCTGGCCTTTTACATGGCCTGTCTTGCCTGCGAGGAGGATCCGCAAAATGTCAGCGCCGTGGTTTCCCTGGTGACGAACCTTCGGATGCACGGATATCTGGAGGAAGCGCTCGACGTCTGTGTGATCGGACTGCAGATGGATCCCGGGCGGGAAGAGCTGTACCTCCACGCCGGAAACATCTATATCCAGAAGGACAATCCTTCGGCGGCGCTCGGATACTTCGGAAGGTGTCTCGAACGCTGCGGCTTCAGCGGCCCGGCTTATCAGGGCATGATGGCCGCGTACCTGCAGCAGGAGAATTACGAGGAGGCTTTCCGCTGCCTGATCGAGGGCGGAAGGGACGGCTATACCTCCGGCCTTTCGCTGGTGTATGATATGCTGAAGCGCCGCGGCGACTACTGGGAATTCGCGGGTGCCGTATTTCAGAATTATACGGTGCGAAGTCTCATGGACTTCTCGGTGAACCGTTCGGGCTTCCATCCGGGGCGCGAACTTGAGGGAAAGGTCGTTGACATCGGCGCCTGTGACATCCCTTCGTCGCCGGAGGACTGGGTCGCTTCCGCGCAGCCGATGATTGAGGGCGGACAGCGCTACGCCCGGGATGTGATCACATTCTATCAGGAGGATCTCAAAGAACTTGCCGACATTTACAATATCCTGCTGAACGCGCAGGACCTGAAGGATCTCGCGTCAGGATTCATGAAGATCTTCGGTGAAAAATACAAGAAGGAGAAGCTGACCGAGGCGGAGCGGGTGGTTTCCTACGAGCAGGAGGTCTTCTGGCTGAACATCCTTGACGATTACCGGGAATGGAAGGTAAAGGATATCCGCGAAAAGGTCGACAAGGAGCTGGACGGGTCGGACATGGAGCAGCTTTTCTCCATGATCGGCAATATTCTTGAGGAAAACAAGGCTTTCCTGGAGGCCCATGACAGCGAGTCTCTCGAGGATATCGCCGCGGTACTCGAGTGGGCGATGATCCGTGTGGAAGGGAACAATTCCATTGCCTTTACCCCGGAGCAGTCCGCGGTCATCGTCTCAAAAATCAAGAACGCGCTCCGGCAGATGGGATCCGTCCGGAATCGCGCCTATCAGGAAATCGGCGAAGTGCTGCACGATTATTATATGTACTCAAATGCGCTTCTGTCGATGCTGGCGGATCAGGAACTGTACCGGGAGTGGCGGCAGAAAATCGTCATGAATGTCGTCGGCGATCAGGCGGTCTGCATCGCGGAATGCTGTTTACTTGCCTATGTCTGTCCGATGCTCGCCGAGCCCTATCTCATGGTCGGAAAAGATACGCATGAAGGCTTTATGGAAGGCGGCGTGACCGGTCGGATCCCGCGCTTTCCGAAATTCATCATCAGCAACAAGCCGACGAGACCCTCCGCGGATCTTACGCAGGATGTCTATATTCCGGACATCAACTCGATTTCGAGAAAGGTGCTCGGGATTGACGGGCCGGATTCGGGCGCGAAGAACGAATACCCGGAGCTCACCAATATCTGGGAAATCTACTGGCAGGATACGCATCCCGGCGTGCCGAAGAGCGAGATGCCGGATCCGCCGAACTTTAACGACTCCTATCAGCGCGAGAAATTCTGGAACAGCCTTCCGCCGGACAAGCGGGCATTGTACCAGACGATTCTGACGAATCCGGACGCCCTGAAAAGGACTGTCCAGCTGGATATGTACTGCGGCAGGGGACAGACGGTCGTGAGCTTTAAGGAAGAAAATGTCGGACTCCTGAACGGGCTCGAAGGGACGGCAAAGCCCTACGGAAGCAATTACAGCGTGACGGCGAACGCGAACGGGACGCTGCAGGGAAACGTCAGGCTCGGATCGATCGGAAAGGCCGAATTCGATTCGAACGGCAATATGAAGGTGACGATCAAGGATAAGCGCGGAATCAATCTCGGCATTGCGAAAACCGGGCGCGACATCACGACCTTCGTCGGCGCGAGCGGCGGCGCTGATCTCCTCCCGGGCGGCAGCGAAGACGATGCAAGCCAGAACGGGAGACCGTCGGGATCGGTCGGCGGCGCGGGACTGAAAGGAGGCGCCCAGATCTACGGCACCTACAGCCTTGCGAAGGGCCAGGTGACTTCCGGCGGCGTGAAGGGCGGCTTCGGAGCGGCGCTTTTCGGCCTGATCGGCGCCGGCGCCGAAACGAACTACAACGTCGTACAGGGCATTTCAACGACGAGTTATTACTTCATACTCGCCGGGAAAAAGCACAGCATCACCTACACGAGCGATCTCAGCTACCTGAAGGACAGCGACAGGACGGAAAAGAAGAACGTTCCCGGCCTGCAGGAGTTCCGCCGGTAGCCTGTGAGACAGCTTGAGACAGGGACGGTTCTTTGAGACAG
>CAMPAR010000133.1 GCA_946632055.1 uncultured Lachnospiraceae bacterium | reverse complement strand
AAATGCGAAGCATTTCGAATGGGGTGTTGAATATTTACGAAAGATGATAGTATTATGAGTCTGGAATTCCGACTGGAGGCGTTCGAAGGTCCGCTCGACCTTCTGCTCCTTTTGATTGAAAAGAATAAAGTCGATATCTATGACATTCCGATCGCGCTGATTACGGATCAGTATCTCTCTGCGGTCTCCGAAATGCAGCAGGAGTACGACCTTGATGTGCTGTCGGACTTCCTCGTGCTCGCGAGTACGCTTCTTGACCTGAAGGCCCGGATGCTTCTGCCGCGAGAGGAGGATGAAAACGGCGAGGAGATCGACCCGAGAGCTGAGCTTGTGGAGCGGCTGATCGAGTACCAGGAATACAAGATGATGGCGAAGCAGCTGAAGGAGTATTTCTCCGAGTCCGAAGGCGCCTTTTTCAAGGAACAGACCCTACCGAAGGAGGTCCGGGACTACGTGCCGGAATTTGATCTGGAGGAATTTCTTGGAGACCTGACGCTGGAGCGGCTGAGGGACGTGTTCACCTCGGTGATCCGCCGGCAGGAAGAGAAAATCGACCCGGTGCGTTCCCGCTTCGGAAACATTGAAAGAGATCCGGTGCGGATCTCGGATAAGCTTGCGGCCGTGCTCCGCTACGGAAAGGAAAAGAAGCACTTTTCCTTCCGGACGCTTCTTGAAAAGCAGCATACCCGGGCGGATGTGATCGTTACTTTTCTGGCCTGCCTCGAGCTGATTCACGTCGGGCAGATCTATGTCACGCAGGAAGAGCAGTTCGGGGAAATCGACCTGACCTGGAATGATGAATGCGAACACGAATTAACATTAGAGGAAATCGAACAGTATGACTGAGATGACACGGGAAGAAGCAAAGGAAGCCGTCCTTGCGGTTCTTTTCGCGATGGGAAAGCCGGTAGAGCGGGAAAAGCTCGCCTACGCGCTGGAAATCACGCCGGAGGAGACGGACGCGCTCCTTGCGGAAATGACAAAGGAACAGGACGCGCGGGAGAGCGGGCTTCGGATTATCCGGCTGGAGGATCGCTACCAGCTCTGCACGCGGGAAAAATATTATGACACCCTGATCCGTGTGGCCACGCAGCCCTCGAAGCCGGTGCTGACCGACGTGATGCTGGAGGTATTGTCGGTCATCGCCTACCGCCAGCCGGTGACCCGGGCGGAAATCGAGAGAATCCGCGGCGTGAAGAGCGATTATACGGTGAACCGCCTGGTGGAATACCGCCTGGTGGAGGAAGCCGGAAGACTGGACGCCCCGGGGCGCCCGATCCTGTTCCGCACGACGGAGGAGTTCTTAAGGGAATTCGGCTTAAGCTCCGCCATGGAGCTTCCGGAGATCAGTGAGGAGGCGATGCAGGAGGCGAGGCTTACGGTATTAAAGGAAACCGGCTATGACGGGCAGCTTTCCATCGGCGACTATCTGAACGAGAACAGCGAGGCGGAAGAGAGCGAGGCAGCGGAAGAAACCGAGGCGGCGGAAGAAACCGGCGCGGAGGCGGAGGAGAGTCTCATTATGACAGAACAGGAGGAAGACTAGGATGAAATTCATGATTGCATCGGACCTTCACGGTTCGCTGACCTTTTCGGAACAGCTGTTCCGGCGTTTTGAGGCGGAGCAGCCTGAAAAGCTGATCCTTCTCGGGGATCTTCTGTATCACGGCGCCAGAAACGACCTGCCGGAGGGCTACAATACAAAGGGCCTGACCGCGCTTCTGAATGCGCATAAAGACCGGATCATGGCGGTCCGCGGCAACTGTGACGCGGAGATCGATCAGATGGTGCTGGAATTCCCGATTATGGCGGATTATCTCGAGATGTATGTGGACGGACGCCGCTGGATCATCACCCACGGGCATGTGTTTGACGAAAACAGCATGATCGCGCATGACGCCGGAACGGTGCTCCTGCACGGGCATACGCATCTGAAAATCCTGGAGAACCGCGGCGACTTCTTCTATGTCAACCCCGGTTCCGTGTCGATTCCGAAGGACGAAGACGGTGTGAGAAGCTACATGGTCTACGAGGACGGTGTGTTCACAATCCGCGACCTGAACGGTAATAACCTGAAGGAACTGAAGCTGTAATCGGTCCCTTTCTCATTTTTCTTATCTTTTTCTATTAATCTGATTCAAAATTCCTGCGCCGGTTCCGGAAGTTCCGATAACCGGAACCGGCCGCGTCAAAAACTCTTTTTTATCCACAGGGAGGACAACTGAATATGTTCGGACGGGTCGATACCTCCGCCATTGTCGGCATAGACGGGCGGCGGGTCATTGTCGAGGCGGACTACGGCCAGGGTCTGCCTTCTTTCGATATGGTGGGATTCCTGGGCTCCGAAGTGCGGGAGGCCAGGGAACGGGTGAAGTCTGCGCTGAAAAACAGCGGGATCAGCGTGCCTCCGGGAAAGCTGACCGTCAACTTAAGTCCGGCGGATTTGAGGAAAACCGGGAACTGCTTCGATCTTCCGGTGGCGGTCGCGATCCTGATCGCGCTCGGAATCCTGCCGCAGGATATGGCGGAAGGCTGCTGCTTCGTGGGAGAGCTTGCGCTTGACGGCAGCCTCCGGCCGGTCAACGGCGTGCTCTCGCATACG
The DNA here is from genome assembly GCA_946632055.1 of uncultured Lachnospiraceae bacterium. Classification (GTDB taxonomy): domain Bacteria; phylum Bacillota; class Clostridia; order Lachnospirales; family Lachnospiraceae; genus UBA1267. Next base: position 566 of record CAMPAR010000133.1, on the reverse strand, counting down.
ATTCTCGCGCGGGAACTCGGGAAAACGGTCTGCATCGTTCCGGCGGAGAACATTCGCGAGGGCAGGGTGGTGTCCGGAATCCGGACGCTGGGCTTTTCAAGCCTTCAGGATGTCATGCACTATATGCTGACAGGCGACTATGAAGAGCCGGAGGAGAAAAACCCGGCGGAAGATAATACACCTGCGAGGCTTCCGGATTTCTCCGAGGTTTTCGGGCAGGAATCCGTCAAGCGCGCGGCTGCCGTCGCGTCCGCCGGCATGCACGGGCTTCTAATGATCGGCCCGCCCGGAACCGGCAAAACGCTGACGGCGAAGCGGATCCCGACGATTCTGCCGCCGCTCTCGGAGAGCGAGAAAATCGAATGCTCGAAGATTCACAGCGTCGCGGGGCTTCTCAAGCCGGAGGAGGGCCTGATCCGCATCCGGCCCTTCCGTTCGCCGCATCATACGGTCTCGGGAAGCGCGCTCGTGGGCGGAGGCGTGGTGCCGCATCCCGGCGAAATGAGCCTCGCCCATAACGGAGTCCTGTTCCTCGACGAGCTCCCGGAATTCCCGAAAAGCGTGCT
>CAMPAR010000132.1 GCA_946632055.1 uncultured Lachnospiraceae bacterium | reverse complement strand
ACGGACATCGAGTTCCTGTTCCCCTTCGGCTGGGGCGAGCTCTGGGGCATCGCGGACCGCACGGACTACGACCTCACGCAGCATATCAATGAAAGCTCCGAGGATCTCTCGTATTTCGACGAGACGAAGGGCGAGAAGTATATTCCCTATGTCGTTGAGCCCTCGCTTGGCGCCGATCGCGTGATGCTGGCCTTCCTCTGCGGCTCCTACGATGAAGAAGAGCTGGAGGGCGGCGATATCCGCACCGTCATGCACCTGCATCCGCAGATCGCGCCCGTGAAGGTGGCGGTTCTGCCGCTTTCGAAGAAGCTCAATGAGTCGGCGGAGAAGCTGTACTTCGAGCTCAGTAAGGAATTCAACTGCGAATTTGACGACCGCGGCTCCATCGGCAAGCGCTACCGCCGCGAGGATGAGATCGGCACGCCCTGGTGCGTGACCTACGATTTCGACTCCGAAACCGACGGCTGCGTTACGGTCCGTGACCGTGATACGATGGAACAGGAGCGTGTTCCGATCGAAGGCCTGACGGAGTATTTCCGTAAGAAAATGGTCTGGTAAGAGATCATGAAAAACCGCCCGGAGGGAAAACCCTCCGGGCGGCCTGCATCTTCGGGACTTTCGTCCCCCTTTTTGTCAGTACTCGGGCTCAATGAGTCCGTAGTTTCCGTCCTTTCTCTTGTAGACCACACTCACAAGATCAGTCTCGGAATTATAGAAAACGTAGAAACTGTGATTGGACATATCCATCTGGAAACAGGCTTCTTCAGGATCCATCGGCTTGATGGCAAAGCGTTTGGACTTGACAATCTTGATCGCCGGTTCTTCCTCTGCGTCCTCGTCGTTTGAATCCTCCATAAAGAATGAAGAGAAGGAAGGTCTGTCCTGTTTCCGGTCAATCAGCTTCTTACGGTTTCGCCTCAGCTGGCGTTCGACGACATCGTCGAGGAGGTCGATTGTGGTGTACATATCGTTCGAGGATTCCTCCGCGCGAACGGTAGTGCCTTTCATCGGGATGGTGACCTCCACCTTCTGCTCACCCCGCTGAACACTGAGCGTAACATGAATCTCCGTGCTGTCGTTAAAGTAATTACTGAGTTTGTTGAATTTTTTCTCAATGTAATTCCTTAAGTCTTCTGTTACTTCGATATTTCGGCCAGTTATCACATACTGCATAGCTTACGCTCCTTCCTGCAAAACTCTTATAAAGGGTATTGCTTTTTTTACAGTTTCATTATATATCACTTCTTCTGTAAAATCAATAAAGAAATTTATAAATTCGTGAATTAATTGTGAATAATGACGAAGTGGGAAATTCCCTTCCGTCATGAACGGATTGACGGAAGCGTAAAAGGATGATAAGATGATATCCAGGGTCAAAAGCCTTCTTCCTCGACAAGCTTGCTTGTCTGCGGGAGATAGGCTTGATGACCCGCCCTGCATGGAGCACGAAGCGGAGGTGTATCTCCGCGGGAGTGCGGAGTGTTCGCGAAGGCAAAGTGAGTAAAGGGGCAGACGATAGTCTGCAGCTTTACGAGCGCGCCCGCGACTGCTGCGAAGCAGCTGTGGGAGGAGCGCGTGAGCACGAAGTGCGGAGCGATCCTGATATCAAAACCGTCGGGAGCGCTCCTGAAATCATCATTGTCCGGACAGGGGGTGCACACTTGAGCATTCGTGAGCTGATGGAAGAAAGAGAATATGAAATTCTGAGTCCGTACGCGTCGCACAGCCGGGAGTCCGAAGGCCGCCTGAAGCCGGAGGAGCCCTGCGATATCCGGACCTGCTACCAGCGGGATCGGGACCGGATTCTGCACAGCAAGTCCTTCCGCCGCCTGAAGAATAAGACGCAGGTCTTTCTCGAGCCGGAGGGCGATCACTACCGCACGCGGCTCACGCATACCCTCGAGGTGTCCCAGATCGCGAGGACGATCGCGAAGGCTCTCTCCCTGAATGAGGACCTGACGGAGGCGATCGCGCTCGGGCATGATCTCGGGCACACGCCCTACGGACATTCCGGGGAGGCGGCCCTGAACGCGCTTCTTCTGGAGGCGGGAATCGGACATTTCCGGCACAACGAGCAGAGCGTCCGGATCGTGGAAATCCTGGAAAAGGACGGGCAGGGCCTGAACCTGACGCGGGAGACCGTGGACGGAATCCTAAACCACGGCACCGCGAATATGCCGAAGACGCTCGAGGGACGGGTTGTGCGGCTGTCCGACAAGATCGCCTATATCAACCATGATATCGACGACGCGATCCGCGCGGGCGTGCTGGAGGAACAGGATCTTCCGGAAGAGTTCACCGCGGTGCTCGGCCATTCGGTCAAAAGCCGGCTGAACCGGCTGATTCACGACATCATCACGGAGAGCACCGGGAAGGAAGATATCCTGCAGTCGAAGGCCGTCGGGGACGCGATGTTCGGACTCAGGAGCTTCATGCACCGGGCCGTCTACCGCAGCACGCGCGTGAAGGCGGAGGAGGAAAAGGCCCAGAACATGCTGAAGGCGCTGTATCATTACTATGAACAGCACCTTGACCGGATTCCCGAATCCTATACCCGGCTGATGGAACAGGGCGAGAAGAAGGAAATCGTGATCTGCGATTATATTTCCGGTATGACGGACCAGTTCGCCGTCCGGGAATACGAGGAGCTCTTTATTCCGAAGGGTTGGACAGAGTAGAAAAAGAAGGCGGTTTATGTATTATCCGGATGAAATCATTGAAGAGGTGCGGGAAAGAAATCCGATCGTCGACGTGATCGGGTCCTATGTTCATCTGCAGAAAAAAGGCGCAAACTATTTCGGTCTGTGCCCTTTTCACAATGAAAAATCCCCCTCCTTCTCGGTGTCTCCCACCCGCCAGATGTATCACTGCTTTGGCTGCGGCGTCGGCGGCAACGTCATCACCTTTGTGATGGAGTACGAGAACTGCAGCTTTCAGGAGGCGGTGCAGAATCTCGCCGCGCGGGCGGGGGTGGAGCTCCCGAAGGAGGAGTACAGCCCCGAAATGAGGAGGGAGCAGGACCTTCGCTCGGTTCTTCTCAAAATCCACAAGGACGCGGCAACCTATTATTACCGCATGCTGCGGAGCGAGCAGGGAAAACTCGGCATGGAGTACCTGAAGAGGCGCGGCGTTTCGGACGATATGATCCGTTCCTTCGGTCTCGGATACGCAGGCACGCATCCCGCGGCGCTCTACCGGTATCTGAAGGACCTCGGCTATACCGACAGCCAGCTGAAGGATTCCGGGCTTGTGACGATCCGGGAAAAGGGAACCGGCGATAAATTCTGGAACCGGGTCATGTTCCCGATCATGGACGCGAATAACC
>CAMPAR010000131.1 GCA_946632055.1 uncultured Lachnospiraceae bacterium | reverse complement strand
AGAAGTCCGTAGTAAGGCGTTCTTCCGCTGTAAATCATGGTGTCGTATTCAGCCTTCACAAAGCTGCCGGCCGTATCGTCGTCATCATAGAAATAGAAATAATAATCCGAGTTTTCATCGTAAACATCCGCCGGAAGCACCAGATAGAGATCCGAGCCGGACTCGGCTTCGCCGGCATAATCGGAGTAGGTTCCGGTATAGATCCGGACGATGGGGTTCTCGCCCTCCGCGGGCGTGATTTCCACATTGCAGGCGGCGCTGAGGCCGTCCTTCGCCGCGTATACATCGAGCTCTCCGCCCTCGATCAGGATCGTACCGCGCTGATTGCCCTTGGAGGACACGTCGGAGTCGCGGGTCTTGACGCCGTCCGAAGCGGTCGAAATCGCGATCACGCTTCCGGATTTCACGGTCACCGAGTCATTGCCCTTCAGCGCGGTGCCGGGCGCCGTCACCTTCAGCGATACGTTCTTGATGCTGAGATCCTTCGTCGACTTGATGCCGTTGTCATAGCTTCCCGTGACGATCAGCGTGCCCTTGCCCGTGAGCTTCAGGTCGCACTTCGAATAGATGACCGCATCATCGTTCAGAGCGGAATTATCGTCCGAGTCCTCATCTTCGGAAGCCGCTTCCGAAGCCGCCCGCAGGTCCGTCACCGTATTATAGCTGCCTTCCTCGGATTTCACGGTCAGCTTCCCCGCCGAAAGACCGAGGATCGCAGCGCCGGTTGACGAGGAAATCGAAGCGTCCGAAAGGATCAGGACCACCTCGTCTTCTTCTCCCGCGTCGACCACAATCTGTCCGTCGGAGAGATTTCCGGAAAGCGTATACTCACCCGCCGCGGAAATCGTATAAATACTGCCGGAAACCGACACTGCGGAAGCATTATCGGACTTCACGACGAACTCTCCCTCCGCCTCGAGGCTGCTGTCCTCGGGGTCCCTCAGCGCTTCGCTGTCCGTCGTCTCCGAAGCGGTTGTGCTCCCGTAAGCCTCGGTCGGGGAAGAAGTACTGGTTTCCTCAGAAGACGCCGAAGTCGCCGATTCAGTCATATTATCTTTTATGCAGGCGCAAAGACCAAAAACAAGAAAAGCCGCAAGAAATCCTGCGGCTGATCTTTTAAAAAGCTTCATGTAATTCATATGCCATACCTCCGGAAGAATTCTTGTCTGTCATTGTATCCGGGAAAACTGAAACGAAGCTGAAAAATGTCAGGAATTTTCTCCCGGCATGTTCCGGCCGAGTTCAAGACAGGCTTCCCTGATGACAACCAGAAGCTCGTCATCCGTAATGACGGTGACTCGTCCGTTGGCATACTCTTCATCCACCCATTCCTTGACCTTCACGACGAGCGGATCGTCCTTTGTAAGGCGCTCCTGTTCGGGCAGATGATAATAATTATTGATCCATACGGCAATTCCCGCGACGCCCGAGGTATTCGACACCGCGACAAGCGGCGGGCGGTTCAGGAATTTACCGGTATCGAAGATGTTGTAGATTTCCTCGTTCTTCAGCAGGCCGTCGGCGTGAACGCCCGCGCGGGTGACGTTGAAGTTCCGCCCGACGAAAGGCGTCCTTGACGGAACGCGGTAGCCGATCTCCTTCTCGTAATACTCGGCGAGCTCGGTGATGACCGTCGTATCCATCCCGTCCAGCGTACCGCGAAGCTGCGCGTACTCAAACACCATGGCTTCCGTCGGCGTATTGCCGGTGCGCTCTCCGATGCCGAAGAGACTGCAGTTGACGCCGCCAGCGCCGTAGAGCCAGGCCGTCGAGGAATTGACCACGGCCTTGTAGAAATCGTTGTGACCGTGGAATTCGATCCATTCCGAGGGGAAGCCCGCATGCACGCGGATACCGTAGATGATGCCCGGGATCGAGCGCGGCACAACGGCGCCGGGATAATTGACGCCGTAGCCCATCGTATCACAGACGCGGACCTTCACCGGCATTGCGTATTCCTCGGAGAGCTTCATGAGCTCGTTGCAGAACGGAATGACAAAGCCGTACAGGTCGGAACGCGTGATATCCTCGAGGTGGCATCTCGGAATGATGCCGTAGTCCAGACACTGCCGCACAATGCCGAGGTAATGCGTCATCGCTTCGGAGCGCTTCATATGGAGCTTGTAGAAAATATGATAGTCCGAGCAGCTCACGAGGATGCCGGTCTCCGGAAGTCCGATTTCCTTTACAAGCTCGAAGTCTTTCTCGCTCGCGCGGATCCATCCGGACACCTCCGGGAAACGATAGCCGCGGGACAGGCATTCGTAAACCGCGTCGCGGTCCTTCTTGCTGTACAGGAAGAATTCGCTCTGCCGGATTTTACCCTGCGGTCCGCCGAGGCGGTGCAGATAATCATAGATGCGGACGATCTGTTCCGTGGTATAGGGCGCCCGGCTCTGCTGGCCGTCCCGGAAGGTCGTGTCCGTAATGAAGATTTCGTCCGGCATGTGGTGCGGCACGACACGGTCGTTGAAGGCGACCTTCGGAATTTCGGAATACGGGAACATATTCCGGAAAACCCGCGGGTCCTCCACTTCGACCATATTGTACATATGCTCTTCGAGCTGCAACAGATTGGACTGTCTGTCCAGATAGACTTTGCGTTCTGCCATGGTTATGTACTCCTTCTTATCTCCGCCGTTACTTGATGCATCAGGATTTCGAACGGGACACCGGCGGATAAATGCTTTAGCACTTTAATGCAATGAAATAAAATAATGTATTATCATATCACAGTTTTTCCGCTTTGTCTACAGGATCACGGCCTCGTGTACGGCTTTTTCGGAATCCGCGGTCTTCGAAGCCGCTTCTTCGGCCTCCTTCAGCACCGCAGCGTCGGTATAGATATCGCCGAGTCGGAAGGCCAGGTCCCCGGACTGCCGGATGCCGAAGAGATCGCCGGGGCCGCGCATCTTCAGGTCCTCTCCCGCGATATAGAAGCCGTCGTTGGAGCCGGCGAGCACCTGCAGGCGTTTCCTGGATTCTTCGGTATTTGTCGTATCGACGAGAATGCAGTAGGACTGATCCTTTCCACGCCCCACGCGTCCGCGAAGCTGATGAAGCTGCGCGAGTCCGAAGCGCTCCGCGTTCTCGATCAGGATCACCGTGGCATTCGGCACGTCGATGCCGACCTCGATGACGGTCGTCGACACCAGCACCTGGATCAGGTTCCTCGAAAAATCCTCCATGATCCGCTCTTTTTCTTCGCTTTTCATCCTTCCGTGCAGATACTCCACATGCACCGAAGGTGGGAAAATCTGAGCGAGTGATTTCGCGTAATCCGCCACATTCTCGCCCTCCGAGGCTTCGGATTCCTCGACAAGCGGACAGATGACATAGGCCTGGTGTCCCGCTTCCGCCTGCTTCCGGATAAAAGACCAGGCTTTCGGGCGGTAGTCAATGTCCACGAGGGCGTTCTTGATCGGCAGACGGTTTTTCGGAAGCTCGTCCATCACGGAAATATCCATATCGCCGTAAAGAATCATGGCGAGCGTGCGCGGAATCGGCGTGGCGCTCATCACGATGAC
>CAMPAR010000130.1 GCA_946632055.1 uncultured Lachnospiraceae bacterium | reverse complement strand
CCTGATTATGGCGGCTTCGGTTCTCGTCCTCGGCTCGGCATTTTTTATAGCGAAGCCCTGGGTTGTCGGAGAGAAGCCCGTGACCATGAATCTGCAGACCGCAGGCGGGAAAAAATATACGGTTTCCGTCCGTCCGAATCCGAACTGGACGGTGACGCAGACCGGGGACGCCGGCTTTTCGGTCCGGACCCGCGATGCGGAGTATACGATTTCATTCCCGGAAGACAAGGACTACCGGCAGCAGAGAAATGAATATCAGGACCTCTCTTCGGACGGCAGTGTGATCCGCAGCGTTGATTACGCGGACCTGAACCGGGACAGAACATCCTGGACTGTGGAATCCTTCGACATTACTGAAAGCGGAGAACAGCAGATTTCGTTCGCGGAGAATATCGCTGCGGGCAGACGCTTCCTCGTGGAAGCGGACAGCCTCGATCAGGGCAGGACCCCGAACAGCATGGCGGTTCTTTCGCGGATGCGGATTTCCGACGTCCAGTAAAATGTTTCGGCTAAGCAGGGCAAAACACCCATCCTCAGCTTCTCTTTTCCTGACACATACTTGATATTTGTCCGGAAAAATGCTATCATTGCAGTACAGTAAAACAGGATGTTTTCTGCATGAACATTCACAAGCGAGGTAGGGTATGAAAAAGAATCTGGGAGTTATTCAGGCGGTTTATCCGATGCCTGTACTGATGGTAGCTGCTTATGACGAGAACGGAAAAGTCAATGTCATGAATGCGGCCTGGGGAATGATCTGCAACAGTGACCGAATTGCACTGTTCATCGATGAGGATCACAAAACGACGCAGAATCTCCTGAAAACGAAGGCGTTCACGGTGAGTATTGCGGACCGCGATCATATGGATGTGGCGGACTTCTTCGGAATCGCCAGCGGAAACAAGATGGAGGACAAATTCGGGCGCACCGGATACACGGCCGTGAAGAGTGAATTTGTCAACGCGCCGGTGATTGACGAGTTCCCGGTGGTGATGGAATGTGAGCTTGCCGATGTCGTCGAAAACGACAGCTTCTACTGCATCGTCGGAAAAATCCTGAATACTGCTGCGGAAGAAGCGGTCCTGTCGGAAAACGGCAAAGTGGATCCGACGAAGCTGCAGGCCCTGATTTTTGACCAGTTCCAGCATGGATATTATATCACCGGTGAGCAGGTCGGAAAGGCCTGGAACGCCGGAGCGGGATGGATGAAAAAATAAATCGGATGACAGGCATTCACGGAGGGCGTCGCCGGCAGGCGGCGCCTTTACAGCCTTTATATCAGAACGCCTTTTTAGGGGGATAAAATCAGGAAGCGAACGGCGGCTGGGTGCACGGAGATACCGTTTACACAGAATACACTCTCGTGATCTATCTCAGCGATACCACCGCGGAGGATGTCCATGCTGCCGCGGATGAACTGATCGAGAAATTCTATCAGAGCTCTGTGCTGATTCAGGCGAACCATACGGTGACAGAGTTCTGCTCGTGCGGAAATTAAGCAGGAAGCAGCAAAGGAGGGCACCAATGAAACCAGGGGACGCTGGACCGGTTTCCTGCGGATGCGGGGAAGAACACCAGGACCTGCGGCTGGATCTTAAAGGAACTGAAGACTGAAGAAATAAACAGAAAAACAGGGTGAAGAATCAGATATGGAAAAGATCAGAGGTATCGTATTTGCTTATCAGGTCGCCGGGGATGAGCGCGTCCCGGAGCAGCTTCGTTTTCTGAAGGATCTGGGCTTCCACTGGATGCGGATGCACATTTCCTTCCCCTGGGAGGACCGGATGTTCGGAACGCCGAGCGCCGAGTACCTCAGGGAAAAGGAAGAGATCCGGAGGAACCACGAGGCGGGCTTCGAGATCATGGTCACGACGCCGGGACTCGGCTCCTACCGCTTCGACGAGGCGCTTCAGAAGACCCGCTGGATGGAAACCCTTCCGGAATTCCTCGGAGAGAAGGGCAGCGCGGAATACTACAAAAACCTGGCCGATGCCTGCGAATTTGTCGCCCGGGATCTTCACGGAATTGCGGGCGAATACTGGCAGTGCATGAACGAGATCGACAATCCGATCTTTGCCAGCCATTATTCGGAGGAGATCGTTGCAGGAACCGCCCGGGCTCAGGCGGAGGGAATTGTCCGCGCCGACCCGAATGCGAAGTGCGGGATCAACCTTTCCAAGTATGATGAAGCGGCCCTTCGGATCGCGGATCTTGTCTACGCGCCGGGCCACAGCTTCGGCTATCTCGGGGACGACCAGTATTTCGGCTCCTGGCAGCCGGGAACGGTGGAAAGCTGGACGGCGGTGATCGACGCGCTCTGGGAGCGCTACAAACTGCCGGTGCTCGCAAATGAATGGGGCTACAGCTCCGGCGGAGAGTATTCGACCGAGCACCTGGACCCGAAGATGGTTCCTTTCGGGGTTCCGGAGGAGTGCGTGGCGCAGAAATGGTTTTACGAGGTCCCGGGCGGACACACGGAAGAGATCCAGGCGGATTATCTTTACAGAGGACTTCAGCTCTTCGCAGAGCATCCTCACTGCATCGGCTCCTTCCTGTTCTGCTTCCGCGACGCGTACCGCTGCTATCACTGCGGCGGAGAGAGCTGCCCCTCGGAGGATTTCTGGGGCATCGTGCGGAAGGATCTCACCGAGAAGCCGGCCTGCGAAGCCGTAAAGAAAGCGTTCCGGGAATTCTATCGGTAATAATCGCCGCCGGACCGTAATCCGGCAGCTGAATGAATTTTTGAAAGGAGAAACGCGAAAATGAATTTTGAAGAACTGATTACGGAGAGAAGAAGCGTCCGCGCGTACAAGGCGGAGCCGGTTTCACACGACATTCTCGAGAAAATCCTGAAGGAAGCGCAGATGGCGCCTTCGTGGAAGAATCTGCAGGCGTCCCGCTGCTATGTGGTGGAAAGCCCGGAAATGCTGGAAAAGTTCCGGGAGCTTGCGCTTCCGTCCTTTAATGCCAAAAGCTCCTCGAATGCCGCGCTGATCGTCACGACCTTCGTGCGGGATCTCGTCGCCTTTACACAGGGACAGCCGGACACGGAGCTCGGCAACAAGTGGGGCGCCTATGATCTCGGGCTTCATGACGCCTACCTTGTTCTGGCGGCGAAAAACGCCGGACTTGACACCCTGATCATGGGAATCCGGAATGCGGATGCGATTCGTGAAGCGCTGTCGATTCCGGAAAATGAAGACATTGTATCTGTGATCGCGATCGGCTATCGGGACCAGAACCCGTCGCTCCGTCCCCGAAAAGAGCTTGGGGAAGTGGTGAAATTCTTCTGAGTTCTTCTCCTCATTTTTTCGAAACAAATACCTGCGTCGCCTATATTGTATAGGCGACGTTCCCATGTTATGATTGACTTTGATTAACCTATATCCAGCAAAGAGAGGAACCGGGATGAAGAACCTTATCAAAAAATATCGGGCAGAAAAACAGTGGAGAAAAACAGCCGCGGGCCTTTTGGCGGCGCTTTTTGCGGCACAGCTCCTTGCCTGCAGCAGCCAGCCCACGGTCGTCCGGGACGAGACGGATGCTGAAATCAAAACGGAAACTGAATC
>CAMPAR010000129.1 GCA_946632055.1 uncultured Lachnospiraceae bacterium | reverse complement strand
GGGACCGACGTTCTTCGCCGCTTCTTTCTTGCTCTCCATATATGTCATCATGAGTTTTTCCGGATCAATCTTCTCATAGGTCGGATTGACGTCGTCATTGCAGAGCTCCGATCTCGCTTCGGGATCCTTCAGCTTTTCAGCCATCAGCTTCACCGCCGGATCCTTCAGATATTTTTCATAATTTTCCTTATACATGTCGCCGTCCACGCCGAGCTTTCCGGTTACAGGATCCCGGAACATCTGAGTCGTGTGATTGGCCATGACGGCGGCGAGCATCTGCTGTCCGACGATCGGGACAATCACATTGTCCTTCAGCGAGTTCCACAGTCTGATCTTGACCATTTCATCCGAATTCCAGGTGAAACTCGTGCCTTCCGCCGGATACTCTGGAATTTTCTCAAAGCGCTCCGGACTTTCCCGGTAGCGCTCCGCCTCCGAGTAATTGATATGATTGCCCTCGTAGACCAGCTTCTTTTTCGGAGGATCCTTCGGAGCCGGCTCGATCGGCGCCGCAATCTCCTTCTCCTCCTGCCGGTTCACATTCTTCTTCTCCTCGCGGACCAGCGGTTTTTCCTCCGCCTTCTGCTTCGCCGGAACCGCCTCAATCTCCTCCGGCAGAATCGCCTTTCCGATCCGATGCTTCAGCTTCTCGCCGTGACGAGCCGCCGTCGAGTCGAAGCCGTAGGACGATGCCTCAATCTCGGGCTGTTTCCGGTTCTTTCGGACTTCGTTGATCCTGTGGACCATGCCCTTAAAGCGCATCATTGCGCCGCCTCCGCCGGATCCGAGCACCGCCATGATATCCACGCCGTGATCGAAACGCGCCTGCTCATCGGCTTTGGAGCGAAGAGACTTTTTGCCCTTCAGGTATTTCTCGGTATTCTGCAGGACGGCTTTCAGGGCCGCGTCGCCGTTAAGAAGCGGGTCTGCGCTGTCTTCAAGCTTCCTCACGTCGATATTCTGAATGCTTTCAACCATGCTGCGGTACTTCTCCGAACGGCCTTCCGTCTCGGCCATCTCCGGCAGTATTTCCTGCTGAAGCCGTACGATCATCGCTTTTTTCTCTTCAAACGAAAGATGTCCGAAGGGGTTGTAAATCTGCGCCGTCGTGCTTCTGAGCTCGTTCACATCCGATGCGAGCAGCCTGTCAAGATCCTGCTCATTCGCCGTCAGCGCCTGAAAGGCATAGGTTCCGGAAATCGCCGCAGCTGTCTTTCTTGCTTCCTCAACGGAAAAGGGCGCCTGATTTCCGTCGCCGAGAACATTTCTCGCGTGCATGAAGGCGGCCGCCATCCGTTTTGCGGTCATCTCCTTTTTCTGTTTCGCAGAATATTTCTTTCCCGGCTTCGCCTCATGCATCATGGCGTAATTCAGCCAGCTCTTCTCCAATGTTTCTTTCTTTTTTTCCGTACTCGGCATGGTTTAGTCCTCCTTTGATTCGATATTCACAGTTATGAAGTACCGCCTTTTTCTGGAAGTGTTCAGAGGGATTATACTGCAGCCTGTCCAACAGATGTCCAACACTTTTTCTAAAATATACCGCCGCTGATGCTGAAGCGGCTTTGTGGTCGAACAAACGTTCTTTTTCTTCTTGACTTCTCTCCCAGGAAGTGATATGATGAGCCAAAAGGAACACCTGTTCGATTTCTGAAAGGAGATTTTCATGGATCCTAAACCGCTTGGCTGCATGCCGCACCCGCAGAATTTCAAATACGAAGCCGTCCTCCGGCACGGAAAGCCGCGTCACGAACCCTTTGACGATTTCCGCCGGAAGCATCCCTCCATGCCGCCGGAGAAACGGGCCAAACTTTTCATGCCCTTTGACGCGCTTCGCGGCTTTGACCTCGCGATCCGGAAAAAGCAGGAGATCCAGGATGGATAAGGAACGGACCTATATTGCCATTGATATGAAGAGCTTCTACGCGTCGGTGGAGTGCGTGGCCCGCCAGCTGGACCCGCTCCGGGCGAACCTTCTCGTGGCGGATGAAACGCGCTCCGATCAGACGATCTGCCTGGCGGTTTCTCCGGCGCTGAAGGCGATCGGCGTTCCTTCCCGGCCCCGGCTCTTCGAGGCCAAGCAGGCCATCCGCGCCTTCGAGGCTGCGCACCATACCCGGGTGTACTATTACATTGCCTGCCCGCGCATGGCCGAATACGAGCGCATCTCCGCCGAGATTTACGAGGTCTGCCTGCACTACGCGGCGGCCGAGGATATCCATGTTTACAGCATTGACGAGAACTTCATCGACTGCACGCCTTACCTGCACCTCTACCGGCGCGAAGCCGAGCTTTCCGGCCTGCATCCGGGGCATGTCATGGCGATGACGATCATCCGGGCCATTCTGAAGAAAACCGGGATCACTTCGACGGTGGGCGTCGGAAGCAACCTGTATCTTGCCAAGGTGGCGATGGATATCGTGGCGAAGAAGCAGCGTCCGGACCGGGACGGCGTGCGGATTGCGGAGCTGTGCCCGGAGAGCTACCGGTATCTTCTGTGGGAGCACCGGCCCCTGACCGATTTCTGGCAGATCGGCCGCGGGAAGGCGCGCACGCTCGAGAAGGCCGCGCTGTTCACGATGGGCGATATCGCTGAAAAGTCCATTTACGACGAGGAGTTTTTCTACAGAGCCTTCGGCATCGACGGCGAAATCCTGATCGATCACGCCTGGGGAGAAGAGCCGGTCACCATGAAAGATATCAAAAACTACCACCCGGAGCGCAGCAGCCTTTCAAGCGGTCAGGTGCTCCCCCGCCCCTACGAATATGCCGAGGCGCGGAATGTGTTCCGGGAAATGATCGACCTCCTGCTCGCGGACATGGTGTCGAAGCAGCTGGTTTCCTCCGGCTTTTCCTGGTGGATTTCCTATGATTACAAGTCGCTGGAGCACTGCCCTTCCTATGACGGACCCTTAAGCATCGATTTTTACGGCCGCCTCCACCCGAAGCACTCGAGCGGCATCGTGCGTCTTCCGTCCGGCACGAGCGCCGTATCGCTCGTCGCGGCCGCCATGCTCCGCCAGTTTGACGAGAAAACCGATCACCGGCTTCTGTACCGCAGGATCGGCGTTTCCGCCACGGAAACCCGCAGCGACGTCGGAATGTTTCAGATGAATCTGTTCAGCGACTATGACCGTCTGGACCGGGAGCAGAAAATCGAGCGCGCGATGCTGGACGTCCGGAAGAAGTACGGGAAGAATTCGGTCATCAAGGGCTTCAACCTCCTTTCCGGCGCCACGGCCATAGAGCGGAATCAGCAGATCGGCGGACACCGGGCGTAAATACTGCTCAAATCGCGTCTGTTTACAGTTTGTTCATTTTTTATTTTTGAAATCGATACAAATTGATCGTAAATCCTTCATTTTTCTATAGTAGTATAAGTATCGTAAGAGAACAGCTTCTTACACTTCTCATAATTGTCGGGTACCTCCCGATCCCCCTTTTAAATGATATAGAAGATATGTTATCACCGACGTATCGAAAGCCCCCTGAGAAATCAGGGGGCTTGTCCGTTGTGCGGAGGACCACTTGACGTTTCGGCCCGGCTTTGGTACAATCCCGTCTTTGACAGCTAAAAGCAGAAAGAATCGCTGAATCTCGCATGTT
>CAMPAR010000128.1 GCA_946632055.1 uncultured Lachnospiraceae bacterium | reverse complement strand
GGAAATCGACCCCTTCGGCGGCGCGGCCACCTGTATCGGCGGCGCAATCCGCGACCCGCTCTCCGGACGTTCCTATGTCTACGGCGCGATGCGCGTGACCGGCGCGGCGGACCCGACGGTTCCGGTATCCGAGACGATTCCGGGCAAGCTTCCGCAGCGTTCGATTGTCACGACCGCGGCCGCGGGCTACAGCTCCTACGGCAACCAGATCGGTCTTGCGACCGGCATCGTGGATGAAATCTACCATCCGGGCTATGCGGCGAAGCGCATGGAAATCGGCGCGGTGATCGCGGCGGCTCCGGCGGAAAACGTGCGCCGTGAGGTTCCGTCGCCCGGGGATGTCGTGATTCTTCTCGGCGGAGCAACGGGCCGCGACGGAATCGGCGGCGCGACCGGCTCCTCCAAGGCGCATAATGTGCATTCCGTCGAGGAGTGCGGCGCGGAGGTCCAGAAGGGCAACGCGCCAGAAGAGCGCAAGCTGCAGCGTCTTTTCCGGAACCGGGAGGCCTGCCGCCTGATCAAGAGATGCAACGATTTCGGCGCCGGCGGCGTGTCGGTGGCGATCGGAGAGCTTGCGGACGGTCTTCTGATCGATCTGAACAAGGTTCCTAAAAAGTACGAAGGCCTGGACGGCACGGAGCTTGCGATCAGCGAATCGCAGGAGCGCATGGCCGTCGTGGTCGAAAAGAAAGACGCCGCCCGTTTCCTCGAGCTTGCCGACAGCGAGAATCTGAACGCGACACCGGTTGCCGTCGTGACGGAAGAGCCGCGGCTTGTGATGGAATGGAACGGGAAGAAAATCGTGGACGTCAGCCGCGAATTCCTGAACTCGAACGGTGCGGAAAAGCATATTGATATTACCCCGGCAAAGCCCGAGGATTTCAGCCGGAAGCTTGACGGAAGCTTCTCCGAAAACCTGAAAGCCACCGCCTCCGACCTGAACCTCTGCTCGAAGCGCGGCCTTTCGGAGCGCTTCGATTCCACGATCGGCGCAGGCACGGTGCTGATGCCCTTCGGCGGAAAATACCAGCGCACCCCGATTCAGGCGATGGTGCAGAAGATTTCGATGGAAGAGAAGCATACGGAAGACGTTTCCTTCATGTCCTGGGGCTACAATCCCTTCATTTCGGAGAAGAGCCCGTACCACGGCGCGTACCTTGCGGTCATCGAATCCGTCTGCAAGCTGATTGCGACCGGCGCTTCCTTCGAGGACGTCTATCTGACCTTCCAGGAGTATTTCGAGAAGCCGGGAACCGACGGAAAACGCTGGGGCAAACCGCTTGCGGCGCTCCTCGGAGCCTTTGAAGCGCAGAAGGCGCTCGGCATCGGCTCGATCGGCGGCAAGGATTCGATGAGCGGCTCCTTTGAGAAGCTGGACGTGCCGCCGACGCTCGTATCCTTCGCTGTCACAACGGGAAAGACGGCGGACGTCGTTTCCCCGGAATACAAACAGGCCGGAAACCGCGTGTATCTGCTGTCTCCGGAATATGACGAGAACGGACTTCCGAAAACCGAATCCTTCCTGGCGCTGCTGCAGCGCGTAAACGGGCTTCTTTCCTCCAAAAAGGCGGTTTCCTGCTATACGCCCGGCATGGGCGGCATCGCGGAGGCTGTGATGAAGCAGTGCTTCGGAAACGGCTTCGGCTTCTCATTTGATTCCGGGCTTCCCTCGGACTGCATTTTCGGCTACGCCTACAGCGCCTTCCTTCTGGAGTCTTCGGAGGAACTGCCCGGCACCTTCATCGGTACGGTGACGGAAGAGCCCGTCTTCTCCTATGGAATTGAAACCGTTCCGTTGTCGGAGATCCAGACGGATTACGAAGACCGGCTGGAGAGCGTCTATGCCTGCAATATCGGCGGGAAGGACGAAAAGCCCGAGAATCTTTCCTTTGATACCTCCGTCCGCACGGCGCCGGCCGTCCGAATCGCCCGTCCGAAGGTGCTGATTCCGGCCTTCCCCGGCACGAACTGCGAGTACGACAGCGCGAAGGCGGTCCGGGACGCGGGTCTTCAGGCGGATATCTTCGTGATCAACAACTTAAGCTCCGAGGGCATCAAGCGCAGTGTCGATACCTTCGCAAAGAAGCTTCAGGAGTCGCAGATCGTCTTTATCCCGGGCGGTTTCTCGGGCGGAGACGAGCCGGACGGTTCCGGTAAGTTCATTACGGCCTTCTTCCGGAATGAAGCGATCCGGGAGGGCGTGACGGAGCTTCTGGACCGCCGCGACGGCCTGATGTGCGGCATCTGCAACGGTTTCCAGGCGCTGATCAAGCTCGGCCTCGTGCCTTACGGCAGAATTCTCGAGACGGATGTTGATAGTCCGACCCTGACCTTCAACCGGATTTCCCGGCATCAGTCGAAGATCGTCCGCACGAGAGTCGCCTCCAACAAGTCTCCGTGGCTTGCGCTTACGGAGGTCGGCGATGTGTACAGCGTGCCGATTTCGCATGGCGAGGGGCGCTTCTACGCCTCAGACGAGCTGATCCGCACGCTGGCGGACCAGGGACAGATCGCGACGCAGTATGTGGATCTTTCCGATCACGCGAGCTACGACGTGCAGTACAATCCGAACGGCTCCGCCTGGGCAATCGAAGGCATCACTTCTCCGGACGGACGGGTTTTCGGCAAGATGGGACACAGCGAACGCATCGGTTCCGGCCTCTATCAGAACGTTCCGGGCAATTACGACATCCGGATGTTTGAGGCGGCGGCAAAGTATTTCCGGCAGAGCTGAAACTTCTGCCTTTAAAGGACAGCCGGCACGCCCGCGGAGGAGGCTTCGTTTCCCCTGCGGGAAGGGCCGGAAGTTTGCACGATTCTATACAGGGAGAGTATATCATGGCATATTTAAGTGATATTGAAATTGCGCAGGCGGCCAAGACGCTGCCGATTTCGGAGATTGCAAAGAAAGCCGGCATTGCCGAAGAATATCTGGAGCCTTACGGACGGAATAAGGCGAAGGTGGATCCGAAGATTCTGAACGATCTGCCGAAGAAGGACAACAAACTGATCCTGGTGACCGCGATTACGCCGACGCCCGCCGGCGAAGGCAAGACCACGACGACGGTCGGCCTTGCGGACGGCCTGTCGCGCATCGGCAAGAACGTTACGGTCGCGCTTCGCGAGCCCTCCCTCGGCCCGGTCTTCGGCGTAAAGGGCGGCGCTGCCGGCGGCGGCTATGCGCAGGTCGTTCCGATGGAGGACATCAACCTGCATTTCACCGGCGATTTCCACGCGATCGGCGCGGCCAACAACCTGCTCGCCGCCATGCTGGACAACCACATTCATCAGGGCAATGAACTCGGAATCGACGTCCGCAAAATCACCTGGAAGCGCTGCGTGGACATGAACGACCGCCAGCTCCGTTTTGTGGTCGATGGCCTGAACGGCAAAGCCAACGGCGTCCCGAGAGAGGACGGCTATGATATTACAGTCGCTTCCGAAATCATGGCGGTTTTCTGCCTCGCAAGCTCCATTACGGACCTCAAGGAACGCCTCGGCCGCATTATCGTCGGCTATACCTACGATGACAAGCCGGTGACGGCAGCGGATCTGAAGGCAGTCGGCGCGATGGCGGCCCTTTTAAAGGACGCCCTGAAGCCGAATCTCGTGCAGACGCTCGAGGGCACGCCCGCCTTTGTCCACGGCGGACCCTTCGCGAATATCGCGCACGGCTGCAACTCCGTCATGGCGACCCGCGTCGCCCGCGCGCTCGGTGATTATACGGTGACGGAGGCCGGCTTCGGTGCAGACCTCGGCGCGGAGAAGTTCCTCGATATCAAGTGCCGCATGGCGGGCCTC
>CAMPAR010000127.1 GCA_946632055.1 uncultured Lachnospiraceae bacterium | reverse complement strand
CCCGGGAGATCGCGCCCCGGCTGTTTGACGCATTAAGGCAGTTCGATACGCTTCCCGTGGACGTGATTTATGCCGAAGACATGACGGCCTGCGATATCGGAGGCGCGGTGATGAACCGGCTTCTGAAGGCGGCCGGAGGAAATATCATTCGGGTCTAGAGACGCCCGGAAGGAGGAAAACATGTACGAGCGCACGGATTATATCAAATGGGACGAGTACTTCATGGGCATCGCGATGCTGTCCGCACTCCGTTCCAAGGATCCGAACACCCAGGTCGGCTGCTGCATTGTCAGCGACAACAACCGGATTCTCTCGGTCGGCTACAACGGCTTTCCGAACGGAATACCGGATTCGGAATTCACCTGGAGCCGGGAGGGCGAGGACAACAAATACTTTTACACGACGCACAGCGAGCTGAACGCGATCCTGAATTACCGCGGCGGGTCTCTCGAGGGGGCCAAGCTCTATGTGACGCTGTTCCCCTGCAACGAGTGCGCGAAAGCCATTATCCAGTCCGGAATCCGCACGCTGATCTACGCGGACGACAAATATGCGGATACGCCCGGAATACGTGCTTCGAAGCGGATGCTCGCCCGTGCCGGCGTGACCTTCATGCAGTACCAGCCCTCGGGCCGCGATATTCATCTCTCGGTATGAACCGCGAAAGAAATGAAGTCTTCCGGAATCTGTCCCTGATTCTGGAGGTGGGGCTTACGATCCTCGTGCCGTTCGTCGGCTTCCTTTTCCTCGGAAAATGGCTGGACGGCAAATTCGGCACGCGTTTTCTCGTGGTCGTCCTGATGCTTCTCGGGCTTTCCGGCGGACTTGCCGGCGCCTGGCGGCTTCTTCACGCGGCGTACCGCAAAGAAGACGAGCCGGAGGAGAAGTACGACCTGATGGAAGGCTTCCACAAGGAGGACTATACGCAGGGGGAGGACAAGCCCCGTGAAAAATAAGTATTTTGAAGAGCTCCGAGAGATGGGCTTTGAAGAGGAGATTACAGATTACTCGGACGACCCGGACTTTACGCCGTCTCCGGAGAGCGCCGACGATCCGGAGGAAGTGCCGAGAACCTTCCGTGTGGTTCTGATTCTTATGGCCGGACTTCTTGCGGCGGAAGAGGCGGCGGTATTCGGCCTGATGACGGCCTTCCTTCCGGATAAAGCTTCACTGAAATATGCCTGCATGCTCGGCCTCCTTCTCGGAAGCCTGATCGGAGCGCTCATTTTCTACCTGATGAAGCTTCAGGTCGTGAAAATCACCGGGGCGGATCCGGAGGACCACTCGCTTTCCTGGAAGCTGAAAATCGGCGCCGTGCTTCGGATTCTTCTTGTCGCCGGCGCGGCGGCAGGCGCGCTTTTTATCCGCGCGGTCAATCCGATCGCCCTGATTTTCGGCGTTCTGAATCTGAAGGCGGCCGTGCTTTTATATCCTCTTTTCGGGAAGCGTTCCGAAAAGAAAACAAAAACGGAAAGAAACATCCCTTGACAAGAAGCACAAATGAGTGTAAAATCATAATGTTGTTTTGTGTACAATGAAAAAAGATAATCGGACGGAGGAAAAGACGGGCGGTAAAAAGCGGTCGGATTTCCGGAAGATTATGAATATCAAGAAGGAGGTACTCCTGTGGGTACAGTGAGTGTAGCAGTAGCTGCGATCATTATCTGCATCATTGCAGTGGTCGTCGTTATCGCTGCCTCATCGGTCATCTTTTTCAAGCTGGGACAGAACCGCCAGAAGGCGATTTTCAATGAGAAGGTCGGTTCGGCGGAGCAGAAATCGAGAGAAATCATCGACGAAGCCCTGAAAACAGCGGAAAATACCAAAAGGGAGGCGCTTCTTGAGGTCAAGGAGGAATCTCTCCGGCAGAAAAACGAGCTCGATAAGGAAATCCGCGACCGGCGGAACGAAATCCAGAAATCCGAGCGCCGTATTTCGAACAAGGAGGAGGCTCTTGACCGTAAGGCTGAGACCATGGAAAAGCGTGAGAGCAACCTGGCCCAGCGTGAAGAAGGGCTGAACAAGAAGTATGCCGAAGCTGACCAGAAGACGGCAGAGATAACCAGGGAACTGGAACGTATTTCAGGCCTTACCTCCGAACAGGCAAAAGAACATCTGCTGAAATCCCTTGAGGATGATGTGAAAAAAGACGCCGCGAAGCTGATCCGCGAACTGGAAACCCAGGCGCGCGAGGAAGCCTCAAGGCAGGCACGTGAGATCGTGGTGACGGCAATTCAGCGTTGCGCCGCAGATCATGTGTCAGAAAGCACCATCACTGTAGTACAGATCCCGAGCGACGAGATGAAGGGACGCATCATCGGCCGCGAAGGACGGAACATCCGCGCTTTAGAGACCTTGACCGGCGTGGAACTGATCATCGATGATACTCCGGATGCGGTTGTACTTTCCGCATTTGATCCTGTGAGACGTGAGATCGCCAGAATCGCTCTTGAGAAGCTGATCCTTGACGGACGGATTCATCCGGCCCGCATCGAGGAGATGATCGAAAAGGCGAGGAAGGAAGTCGATCAGAAGAGCCGCGAGGAAGGCGAAAAGGCAATTCAGGAAGTGGGTGTCCACGGCATCCATCCGGAACTTGTCAAGCTCCTCGGTAGGATGTATTTACGGACCAGTTACGGCCAGAATGCGTTGAAGCATTCGATCGAAGTTGCGCATCTTTCAGGCCTGATGGCGTCAGAACTCGGACTGGATGTCCGTATGGCGAAGAGGGCCGGTCTTTTGCATGACATCGGCAAAGCCGTTGACCATGAAATGGAAGGCTCGCACGTTCAGCTCGGCGCTGAGCTGTGCAAAAAATATAAGGAATCCGCTACGGTTATTAATGCGGTCGAATCTCACCACGGCGATGTGGAACCGACCTCGATGATCGCCTGTATCGTTCAGGCCGCGGATACCATTTCCGCCGCACGTCCCGGTGCGCGGCGCGAGACGATTGAAACCTATATCAACCGTCTCAAACAGCTGGAAGAAATCACAAATTCATATGCAGGTGTTGAAAAGTCCTATGCCGTACAGGCGGGACGCGAAGTTCGGGTAATGGTAATTCCTGAAAAAGTCAGTGACGCCGACATGGTGCTGATGGCGAGAAACATCAGCAAACAGATCGAAGCCGAGATGCAGTATCCCGGTCAGATCAAGGTCAATGTGATCAGAGAATCACGGGTCACGGACTACGCAAAATGATGAAAAGGCATACGGTGATGAGCCGTATGCCTTTGAATTTTCTGTGAAAAACAGCGAAGGAGCGGGCTTTTTCCTTGCAGGAAAAGCTGTAATGTGGTATGATACCATAGTTGGGCTTTAAGTAAAAAAATTGATTATAAAGAAATCAGGAGGAGAAAGACAATGACCAAGGTTGATGTGATTTCAGGATTCTTAGGTGCCGGCAAGACGACGCTGATCAAGAAGCTTCTGTCGGAAGCTTTAAAGGACGAAAAAGTAGTGCTGATCGAGAACGAATTCGGCGAGATCGGCATTGACGGCGGCTTCTTAAAGGACGCCGGCGTACAGATTACCGAGATGAACTCCGGCTGCATCTGCTGCTCGCTGGTCGGCGACTTCGGCGAGGCGCTTCAGCAGGTCATTAACGACTACGCGCCGGACCGCGTGATTATCGAGCCCTCGGGCGTCGGCAAGCTGTCCGATGTCATGTCCGCCGTCAAGCGGGTGTCCGAGCAGTGCCAGCTTGAGCTGAACAGCGCGACGACGGTTGCGGACGCCTCCAAGGTGAAGATCTACATGAAGAACTTCGGCGAATTCTACGACAACCAGATCGCTTCCGCCGGCGCAATCGTGCTTTCCCGGTCTCAGAATGTCTCCGAGGAAAAGCTTGCGCAGGATGTGGAAATGCTGCGTGAAAAGAATTCTCAGGCCAGAATTCTGACGACGCCCTGGGATGAACTGCCGGGCGAGCGGATCCTTGCCGTCATGGAGGATGCCCAGGACCTGACGCTGGAGCTGATGGAAGAGGCGCACAAGATCGCCCTGAAGGACGAGGAAGAGGAAGAGG
>CAMPAR010000126.1 GCA_946632055.1 uncultured Lachnospiraceae bacterium | reverse complement strand
CGGTTCATAAAGCGGATGTTCACGGAATGCGTCCCAAGTCCGCCGCCGGAAATACCGGTCGAATCGCCGAAGCGGAAGATTCCGCGGCAGTACCGGTTCAGAAACTGGAACTGCGGCGTCATCAGCCCTGTGCCGAAGATGCGGATGGTTCCGCCGTGAAAATGCCCGGAAAGCACGAGATCCGCACCATCGCTGCAGGCTTCCCTGAAATACAGCGGAGAATGCACGAGCATAATCTCAAAGCCCTGCGGCTTTTTTCCGAGTAGTCTTTCAAAGTAGTTCTCCGGCAGCGCTTTCTTTCGGAACTTCTGCGTATAGGTATCCTCCGGAAGATCCGCGGCGGAAAGAATGATCCCCTGGAATTTCTCTCCCTCCGGCTGAAGCCTCTCGTTTTTCAGGCGGATCACGCCCTCCTCCTTCAGCATGCGGTCATAGGCCTCTTTCCAGCCGGGATAGAGCTCCGGGTTCTCAGCCATCCGGATTTCGTGATTTCCGTCCGCGAAATAAACGGGCACGCCTTCCGGCACCGCATGAAGAAGTCTCCGGAAGGGCTCTTCCCGATAGCTGTGTCCCTGATGCACGGTCAGCATATCGCCGCCGACCAGCACGAGATCCGCGCCGCAATTTCGTACCAGTTCCTCCATCCTTTCCTTCGCCTTCCCGGGATTATCTCCGTGAAGGTCGGAAAGATACGCGATCCGGAGTCCGGAAGCGCACTCGGGGATTTTCGGCGAGCGCACATGATATTCGTGGATCACGGGATGGCGGCGTTCATATTCCGAACGGATGAGAAGGCCTGCCGCAGCGGCCAAAGCCACAGATATCAGGCTCAGAATCAGGGCCAAGGGGTACATAACTCTCCTGTATTATAGCGTAAAAGAACGGTTTGCAAAAGCGAAATTCGGATAAAAAGCAGGAAAACACCGCGAAGTCCCGGAAAAACACGCACTTATGGTATAGGTTTTTGCCGGAATTCACACGGGCTGTGTCAGCTTTTCGAAACTCGGTTATTCCGCCGTGAGGAACAGAAGCTCGCGCCGCTCTTCTCCCTCCAGATAATGCTTCGAGGCGTATTCCCGAAGGCAGCGAAGCGCAGAACTGTAGTCCTGCATTCTCTCGTAAAGAATCACTTCATTCCACTCGCCGTCGGATCGGATGCGCCAGTCCTCGGCGCTCAGCACCTTCTGCAGAAGCTGTCTCGCGGCCGTGTAGTCACCTTCCTCCACCTTCAGCATCATATAAGCGTTGTAGACATTTCCGCCGTCCTGACCGGTGCGGATCAGTTCCTCGTAGATCCGCTGCGCCGCTTCGTAGTCGCCGCTCTTCACAAGCTCCGAAGCCCGGATCAGCAGGGTTTCCTCATCGCTCTCTTCGGCAATCAGGGCCGCCGCCTCCTGCTCTTTTTTGCAGGCATAGGCAAAGGCGCCCTTTCCCATGCCGCCTTTTTCCTCGATGAAGGCGATTCCGCGCGCGTAGTAAATCTCCGCGTCCGTCGGATCCCCGGCTTCCTGCAGCGCGCGGCAGACCGCCACATAATGACGCGCCGTCATCCGCGGGTTCTGCTCCGCCATTTCAAAATACTGGCAGGCAGCCTGATTCTGGCGCAGTCCGAGGTAGCACTTCCCGGCGAGGATTTCATGCTCCAGCGTAAAATAGCCCTGCGTGATCAGCAGATTGTAGATGCGGAGAGCCTCCTCGTACACACCGGCGCGGAAATAGATGTCCGCGATATAGCCCATGGTTTCCCGGTCCGCTTCATTCAGGTCCGACTCCTCGGAGCGAAGCGAGCTCTGGAAGGTCCGAAGCGCCGTCGCATCCTGCGAGCGCATCAGGTAGAATATGCCCGCTTTCTTCAGCGCAGCGGAGTCTTCGGTGCCGAGCGTCACGGCCTGTTCGATGGCCTTGTCCGCCTCGAAGCTCTCTCCGGCCTTCTCGTAGGCTGCCGCGAGATCCGCGTAAATCACCGGCTCCTTCATCCCCTGGGACAGCGCGGTCTGGTACTTCCGGATCGCGTCCTCATAGCGGCCCTCCTGCATGAGAAGAAGGCCTTCCGAATAGGACTTTCCGGCTTCATTGCAGGAGGCAGCAAAAAGAAGCGCCAGAAGGCAGAGAACCGCCGCAGCCGCTTTTTTCAGAATTCTGTTTTTCCTGCTTCCTGAAAAGCCCCTCATTCTTTATCCTCCGATCCGGAACGGCCATTTTCTGTAGGCCTCCGGGACCGCCGCTGTTTCCTCAAGCTCCCGCGGCGTCACAAAACGCCGAAGCGGCGCATCCTCACTCTCTTCCTCCGGAAGCACGCTCTCCGTCAGGACCTCATAGGCGCGCATCCGCCACTCGACATGGGTAAATACATGCACGGCGTCCGGCAGCCTTTTAAGCTGCAGCGCGCGGACTCCCATGCCTTCAAGAAAAACCGAAGCCTCCGCTTCCGAAAGGAAGCCTTCCGCCTCCGGCAGCGCGTACAGCCCGGAAAGCAGCTTCTTCTCCCGATTCTTCGTAAAAAGCAGCGAATCCCCCCGAAAAACCAGGAAAACCGTCTTTTCCATGATCTTACGGCTCCTTTTCGGAAGCCGCACCGGAATCTCTCCGGTCAGGTCCTGAAGATGCGCCCTGCAGTGCTCCTTCAGCGGGCAGGACGCGCAGAGCGGCGCGCCGTTCGGGATACAGACAAGAGCGCCGAGCTCCATCAGCGACTGATTGTAGACGGCGGGATCCCCCTCGAAATCCGCGAGGAAGCGCTTCAGCTCTTCCCGCATCGTTTTTTTCGTCTTGTCGAGATCGATATTCTCCCTGCTGCCGCTGAGTCTTGTTATCACCCGGAGCACATTGCCGTCCACCACGGGTTCCTTCTCGTGATAGGCGATCGAAGCCACGGCGCCGGCGGTATAGGAGCCGATCCCCGGGAGCTTCATCAGTTCTTCGCAGGAGGATGGAATGATCCCCCCGTATTCCGCCATGATCACGCGGGCGGCCTTCTGCATATTCCGCACCCTCGAATAATACCCCAGCCCTTCCCAGAGCTTGAACAGCCGGTCTTCGCCGCAGTCCGCAAGCGCCTGCACGTCAGGAAGTTCTCGGATAAAGCGCTCGTAGTATGGCCGGACCGTATCCACCCGGGTCTGCTGCAGCATGATCTCGGAAACATAGACATGATAGGGGGAAGGATCGCTTCTCCAGGGCATCTCCCGTTTTTCTTTCAGATACCAGGCCGTCAGCAGCCCGGCCGTCTCCCGGATGATCTTCAGCATCCCGCCTCCCGTATATCACATAGATTTTTTAATAATACCACAACTCCGGCTTAAAATCAAGGCGCATAGATTTGGGCCTGCAGGTTTTCGGCTCTTCCGAAAAGCACTGCAGGCCCGTTTAGAGAAAGGGTAAAAGATAAAGAAAATGGTTTATTTCAGTTTCTGGAACAGCCAGTCAAAGAAGGAATCAATGTCTCCGTCCTCTTCCGGGTTCCAGTCATCATTCCCGTCGGCAGGACGGCTCTCGTCCTCTTCCGGTTCCTCCGGCGCCGTTTCTTCCGGAACGGTTCCGGGTGTCGTTACGCTGCTTCCGAGATCTTCGTAGCGCACAAGCGTGACATCGACTTCGATTTCCCGGAAGCCTCTGCCCTCGGGGCGCGAGACGGAAAGCGTAATGGTCGTGCCGGCCGGGTAGCTGTTCACCTGGTTCTTCAGCTCGTTCATGGAAGAAACGCTCTTGCCGTTGACCGCGGTAATGATATCGTAAATCTGCAGGCCGGCTTCTTCAGCGGGGGAGCCTTCACCGATCCGGGTGATGGAAGCGCCCTGCGGATATCCGTAGTTCTGTACATAACTGTCGGGAACCGTTTCGCCGTTGATGCCAAGATACCCCTGATCCTCCTCGGCGATCGGTTCGTAATTCATCAGGTCTTCAATAATGTCGGACGCGGTGGAAATCGGAATCGCAAAGCCCATGCCCTCGACCGAAGTATCCACGCTCTTCGCGGAGTTGATGCCGACGAGTTCGCCCTTCGCGTTGAACAGGCCGCCGCCGGAGTTGCCGGGGTTGATGGCTGCA
>CAMPAR010000125.1 GCA_946632055.1 uncultured Lachnospiraceae bacterium | reverse complement strand
TCTCCCACTGACAAGCAAGCTTGTCGTGGTAGAAGGCTTTTGACCCTGATATCATAATATTCAGGTATCGTGTTATCGCAGAAGAAAGGAAGTCCCATGCCAATCGGAATAATTGTCAATGTTTTATCGGTCATTATCGGCGGAATCCTTGGAACCGCCGCCGGAAAAAAACTGTCACAGCGGATGAAAGACGCCCTGAATATGATTTTCGGAGTGTCGGCGCTTACCATGGGCGTCGTATCGGTCGTTCTCATGAAGAATATGCCGGCGGTCATTTTCTCGGTGATCATCGGGACGGCTTTCGGAATTGCCGTGCGGCTCGGCGACAGGATCAACGACGCTGCGCGCGGCATGCAGAAAGCGGTGTCCCGCTTCGTGAAACCGCCGGAAAACGGCCTGTCGGAACAGGAATTCACTTCGACGCTTGTGACGATTATCGTTCTTTTCTGCGCGAGCGGAACCGGCATTTACGGCTCGATTGTGTCCGGTATCAGCGGAGATCACAGCATTCTCCTGGCCAAATCCATTCTGGATATTTTCACAGCCATGATCTTTGCCTGCTCGCTTGGGATGGTCGTGTCGCTGATCTCGGTGCCTCAGCTGGTGATTTTTATCGCGCTGTTCTTCCTCGCACGGGTGATCGGTCCATTGTGCAGCGATACAATGATTAATGACTTCAAGGCCTGCGGAGGAGTCATCCTGCTTGCGACGGGATTCCGGATGCTGAAACTGAAGGAATTCCCGACCGCGGATATGATCCCCGCAATGGTCATTGTCATGCCGGTGAGTTTCCTGTGGACTCAGTTC
The DNA here is from genome assembly GCA_946632055.1 of uncultured Lachnospiraceae bacterium. Lineage (GTDB taxonomy): Bacteria > Bacillota > Clostridia > Lachnospirales > Lachnospiraceae > UBA1267. The sequence goes on along the minus strand of CAMPAR010000125.1, from coordinate 3,261 downwards.
ATTCTTCCGCTGCTCTGAGATCTCCTGAAACGATCATAAAAGCCCTGTACTGTCCAAAAAGCGTTTGACAGTGCGGGGCTTTTTTTATATACTTATAATACCTATGCGAATTTATTCTACACAAATACAATAGAGAAAAGGAAGAGCGATCACAATGAACAGAACAGAACTGATTCAGGAGTTTGAAAAAGTATACGGCGCGGGCGGCGAAATCGTCACGGTTTTTTCTCCGGGACGCGTCAATCTGATCGGCGAACACACGGATTATAACGGCGGTCATGTGTTTCCCTGCGCATTGACCATCGGCACCTACTATGCCGCCCGGAAGCGGGACGATACCAGAGTGCACTTCTATTCGGGCAATTTCCCGCGTCAGGGCATCGTGGAGCGCGATGTTGTAAGTGACCTTCAGTTCAATCCGAAGAAGGGCTTCAGCAACTATCCGATGGGCATGGTCTGGACCTACGGCGAGCACGGCATGAAGGTGGAGCAGGGCTTTGATGTTTACATCTGGGGCAATATTCCGAACGCCTCGGGCTTAAGCTCCTCGGCTTCGATCGAGGTCGGCATGGGCAAGGTCCTGAACGATCTCTTCGGCTTTGACGTTCCGAACCTTCAGATCGCCCTTTACGGCCAGTTCTCCGAGAATAAATACAACGGCGTGAACTGCGGCATCATGGACCAGTTCGCGGTCGCGATGGGAAAGAAGGATCAGGCGATGTTCCTCGATACGGCGACGCTGCAGTACGAATATGCGCCGATTAAGCTTGAAGGCATGAAGATCGTGATTTCCTGCACGAATAAGAAGCGCGGACTTGCGGATTCCAAGTACAACGAGCGCCGCTCCGAATGCGAAACGGCCCTTGCGGAGCTTCAGACCGAGCTTCCGATCAAAGCGCTCGGCGAGCTGACCGAAGAGGAATTCGAAGCGCACAAGGATCTCATCAAGGATCCCGTGCGTGTGCGCCGCGCGCGTCATGCGGTCTATGAGAACCAGCGGACCATCAAGGCCGTGGAGCTCTTAAAGTCCGGCGACGTCGAGGCCTTCGGCAAGCTGATGAATGAGTCCCACCTTTCCACGAAGGACGACTATGAAGTGACCGGCATCGAGCTTGATACGCTGGCGGAGGAGTCCTGGAAGATCGACGGCTGTGTCGGCGCCAGAATGACCGGCGCGGGCTTCGGCGGCTGCGCGGTGGCGATCGTCCGGGATGAGGCGGTCGAGAACTACATCGATACGGTCGGAAAGAAATACAAGGAAAAGATCGGCTACGCTGCGGATTTCTATGTGGTGGAAATCGGCGACGGCACCTATGACCTGAAGTGAGAGGGAAAAAAAGATGTTTACAGACGCGCTTCAGCGGCTGATCTGCTATGCAAATGATACGGGCATCCTGCCGAAAGAAGAAAATGTTTATGCCCTGAACCAGCTCCTCGCGCTGTTTCAGGAGGATTCCTATGAGGGCGAAATTCCGGAAGGAACAGGAGCGGTCGGCGTCCGCGAGCTTCCGGAAATCCTCGGGGAGCTTCTGGACTACGCGGCTGAGAAGGGGCTTTTACCGGACAATACCGTTACCTACCGGGATCTGTTTGATTCGAAAATCATGAACTGCGTGATGCCGCGTCCTGCTGAAGTCATCCGGCAGTTCAATACGCTTTTTGCGGAAGATAAGAAGGCCGCGACCGACTGGTTCTACAAGTTCAGCCAGGACGTCGATTATATCCGCCGCTACCGTCTCGAAAAGGACGTGCGCTATACGGTGGATTCAAAATACGGCCCGATCGTCATTACAATCAATCTCTCGAAGCCCGAAAAGGATCCGAAGGCGATCGCGGCGGCCGGGAAGATGAAGTCTTCCGCCTATCCGAAGTGCCAGCTCTGCCGTGAAAACGAGGGCTATGCGGGCCGCGTGAATCATCCGGGGCGCTCCAACCACCGGATCATTCCGATGGCGCTCGCCGGCGCGAACTGGGGCTTCCAGTATTCGCCGTACGGCTACTATAACGAACACTGCATTCTCCTGAATATGGAGCATGTGCCGATGAAGATCGAGCGCGCGACCTTCGACAAGCTCTTAAGCTTCGTGGAGGAGGTGCCGCACTATATGCTCGGCTCCAACGCGGATCTTCCGATTGTCGGCGGCTCCATTCTTTCCCACGACCACTATCAGGGCGGACGCTTCGACTTCCCGATGGCGCTGGCGCCGGTGGCGGAAACCGTGGAAATGCCGGGCTTTTCGGACATTTCCGTCGGGATCGTGAACTGGCCCCTGACCTGCATCCGGCTTCAGGGAAAGGAAAAGGCGCGACTCATTGAGCTCGCGGACCGGATCCTCGCGGCGTGGAGAGTGTATTCGGATGAAGAGAACTTCATCTTTGCCGAAACGGACGGCGTTCCTCACAATACGATCACGCCGATCGCCCGGATGAAGGACGGAGAGTTCCAGCTTGACCTGGTTCTCCGGAACAACATTACGACGGAGGAGCGGCCGCTCGGCGTCTATCATCCGCGCCCGGAGTACCACCATATCAAGAAGGAAAACATCGGACTCATCGAAGTCATGGGCATGGCGGTGCTTCCGGCAAGACTGAAGGAGGAGCTAGCCCATCTTTCCCGCGCGATTCTTGCGGGGGAGGATCTGAGGAAGATTCCGGATCTTGAAAAGCACGCGGACTGGGTTTCGGAGTGGCTTCCGAATTATCCCGAAGTGCAGGATGCGGTGAGAAGCCTGGCGTCCGGCGCGACGGACCGAATGCCGGAGACGGAGAAACGGCTGGAAGAGATCATCAATCAGGAAGTCGGAAAGGTCTTTGTCGGCGTTCTCGAGGACTGCGGTGTCTATCCCTGCAGCGAAGAAGGCCGGGCGGGCGTAAAGCGCTTCCTTCAGACAGTAAAGTAAATCGGAGATCTGAATAGATATGAATAAAAAACCATACTACATTACCACGGCCATTGCCTATACATCCGGCAAGCCGCATATCGGAAACACCTATGAAATCATCCTCGCGGACGCGATCGCGCGCTTCAAGAGGATGCAGGGCTATGACGTCCGCTTCCAGACCGGTACGGACGAGCACGGCCAGAAGATCGAGCAGAACGCGGAAAAGGCCGGCGTGACCCCGAAGGAATTCGTGGACGACGTCGCGGGCGAAATTCGGCGGATCTGGGATCTTGTCGGCACCTCCTATGACCGCTTCATCCGCACGACGGACGAGGATCACGAGAAGGCCGTACAGAAGATTTTTAAAAAGCTGTATGAC
>CAMPAR010000124.1 GCA_946632055.1 uncultured Lachnospiraceae bacterium | reverse complement strand
TAAACTTAAACATCTGTATCCGATAATAAAGATTTAGAGGTTACAGTGTACTAATTTAACCAGCCTCTCCGTCTTTTCAATCCACTTATCCTGCTCTTTGATGGCCTTCTTCACTTCCTTTTGACAGAATCGCCCCTTTGTAGTAGAATATGCCTCAATGGGGGTATGACAAAGTGAAGATTGAAATTGTTGAAGCAGTCACCAAAAAGCAGCAGAGGGATTTTGTAGAGTTTCCGCTGAAGCTGTATCGCGACTGCCCTTATTTTGTGCCGCCGCTCTACGGCGATGAAATGAAAATGTTCCGAAAGGATTTTGTCTACGCGGACACCTGCGAGATCGTTCATTTTCTGGCCTATAAGGATGGAGTGCTCTCGGGACGAATTCAGGGAATTCTGCAGAAGGCCGCGAATGAAAAGAATCATGAGAAGCGCGTCCGCTTCAATCGTTTTGACGCTGTCGATGATCCGGAAGTTGCCAAGGCGTTGTTCGATGCAGTAGAGAACTGGGGCCGGTCGCTTCACATGGACACGATCTGCGGCCCGCTCGGATTCTCGGATCTGGAGCGCGAGGGGCTCCTGATCGAAGGCTTCGACCGGCTCTCCACCTTCGAAGAGCAGTACAATTACGAATACTACGGAAGTCTGATTGAGAATCTCGGATACCAAAAGGAAGTTGACTGGAACGAAAGTCTCCTGACGCCGCCGGAGGATCCGAAGGACCGGGAAAAGCTGCGTGAGCTGTCCAACTTTATCATGAAACGCTACCATCTGCATCTCGGCGAAGCGAAGAATGTGAATGACTTTCTGCGGCGCTATGCGGACGGCATCTTCGAGCTTCTCGATGTAGCCTACGACGGTCTGTATGGTACCGTGCCATTCACTGACGGCATGAAAAAACTCATGATCGATAATTTCCGCCTGATCATCGATTTAAAGCATGTGGCAGCCATTCTGGATGAAAATGAGCGAATTGTCTGCTTCGGTGTCTGCTTCCCGTCGATTGCCGAGGCGGTCCGGGAATCCCAGGGGCATCTGTATCCCGCTGCGCTTGTCCGGCTTCTGCGCGCGATTAAAAAGCCGGAAGTGATTGATCTCGGGCTGGTTGCCGTTTCACCGGAATTTGCGAATCGCGGAATCAGCTCGATTGTCAGCGCCGAGCTTCTCAGAATGCTTGAAGAGCCCGGCATCCGGTACGCAGAGACCAACCTGAATCTGGAGGAAAACTACCCGATCCAGAATCAGTGGAAGCGCTTCGGTCGGGAAATCCACAAGAGAAGACGCGCTTATGTGAAAAAGCTGTAAAAAAGCGGCTTCCCGGTCCTGCTTGCAGGACCGGGAAGCCGCTTATCAAACACTCTTCCTGTCAGCCTCTTTCTGCCAGGAACTTTTCGACTGCCTCCCAGGACGGGGCGCCCTCTGAGGCGCCGAAATGCGTACATTTCAGGGCGCTTGAGGCCGAAGCGAAACGGGCCGCTTCGTAGTCCGAAAGTCCCTTCACCTTCGCGGCGAGGAAGGAGCCGTGGAAGACGTCACCCGCGCCGTTCGAGTCAATTGCTTCCACCTTATAGGCCGGATAACGCACCGCTTTACCGTCCTGCAGGATGATGCCGCCCTCCGGGCCCATCGTAATGACCAGGGTTTCCGGATGGAAGCGCTCCTGCAGAATCTTGGCCGCCTCTTCAATATCCTCGCAGCCCGCGATCGAGCGCGCCGCGCGCTCCGAGGGAATCAGCACGTCAACCAGCGAAATCAGCTCTTCCCGGCCATTTTCTCCGCCGTCCAGATCCATGCTGACCTTCACGCCCATCTCATGCGCCTTCTTCGCCGCATAGAGCGCCGCTTCATAGTTCACCCCGTCCACATGAAGGTACTTCGCGCCTTCAAGCTGGGAGACCACGACATCCTCCGGCGTCATCACGAGTTCCGGCGAGGATACGCCGCCGCCCACACAGGCACGGTGTCCGTTTGACTGGTTCGACAGCACCACGCAGAGCGGGGAGCGGGCACCTTCCACGATCTTCACCCCCGAGAGATCCACGCCGTATTTTGCCAGGTTGTCCCGCGTAGTGAGGCCGTATGTATCGTCTCCGAATTTTCCCTGATAAGCCGATGAAACACCGAGCTTCGACGCCGAAATCATCGCCACGGCACAGGGGCCGCCGCACTGAACCTTCGATTCGCGTCCGCTCATTTTCTCATCGTCTTCCGGGAATCTGTCCAGAATCAGCATTAAGTCAAAAATCGCACATCCGATGCCAACAATATCAGCCATTTTTCCTCCTGATCAGTCCACAAGGTCGATCGAAAGATTCGGCACATATTTCACGAATTCCTTGAAGACCTCGGTAAGAGAGCCTTCAATTTCGGACATGTGGTGAATGTACGGTCCCTCGATCAGCTTCCGTTCCCATTTGTCAAGATCGGAGAATTCGCCCCAGACATAGGTCCCGAAGGTATACGGGCCGGGCACGCTGTCGAATTCACCGACAAGGATCGAATAATTACCGTTATCCTGATCCATTCTTGCCAGCGAATAATGACCGTCTCCGACATGAAGGTAGGATCTGCCGCCCACGATCTTGCAGGGCGCGTCATCCTGGTGCAGGGACCAGGCAAAGGGACCGCAGTGCCACAGAAGCTCCGCATTCGGGTTCTCCGGATGACGGGCGGTGAATTCGCCGAGGAAGGGGATCTTCTCGCCGAGCATCGCGGACTTTAACAACACCTGCGTAATCGTTGCGTGAATGTCGGATTCACAGCCGAGAATGTAGCCCCGGTCTGCCAGGATCGAGTAGGACGAGCAGGGCGAGCAGCCGACAAGCCGTCCCATCGCCGTCCAACACTCCGCAGAAACCGCTGCCACATTGAAGCGCTCGTGAATGTCTTCATAGGTCAGCACGAAGCAGGCAATCTTATCAAGATTGTCTTTGCTCATCTCGTCGAGGTCGAATTTCCCCGCGATTTCCTTCTTCAGCGCCTCGAGTTCGTCCCTGCGCTTCTCCAGATTCTCGTCAAACATGCTCTTGAACAGGGCCAGGTTCACCGGAATAATCTGGATACCGAATTTCTGCATCAGTTCGCCCTCATTCACGATGACGGAGCAGAAGGACTTCGGGCGCATGCCGACCTGCGCGATGCGAAGATTCGTGAAATTCTTCACCATGCAGGCCACGGAAACGAATTTCCGGAAGCCTTTGTCGAATTTCTCGTCCTCGATTTTGCAGTTCTCAATATAGCTGAACGGAATATTCAGGCGCTGCAGCATCCGGCTCATGCCGAAAAGTCCGCACTGCGTGTCGGTGTAGCGTTCGCCGTTCGGTCCGAAATAATCATCCTGCGGTCCCCACAACAGCACCGGCTTTCCGATTTCACGCGCCACGAAGCCCGCAACTTCCTCATTGCCGAAGTTGGTGTTGATCAGCATGACCGCATCGACTTCCGCTTCCTTCAGGCGCGCCACGACCGCCGGAACATCCTTCTCCGTAAACAGAAGGTTCTCCGTATTGATGCCGTCGATGTCCACAAAACTCACATGCCCGCCGGTATAATGCTCCTCGATGTAGCGCACCGATGCCGCGCCGCGGTCGGTCGCCCACCAGGGGTTGAAATTGCCCAGTTTTTCGGGCCTCACATCCTTCTTCGGATCGATCAGCGCCGCACCCTCTCTTCGAATCGGTACGAGACCGATTTTCACTTTGTAGCTTAGCATAGACTGCCTCCTTCGTTCTGTTTATCTGCCTGCTTTTCGCAGGGCAAAAGGAAGCCGGGGCTTCCCGATTTTCTGGCCGCCCCGGCTTTTATGGACTCCGTCACCCCGGTGCGCGCCTGTTACAACTATCTTACACCAGAACGAAAGCTTTTTCCACTGTTTTTTATGATAAATAATTCTTCCTGATCAGTGCATCTTTTTGCGGACAAGGATTCTCACCATCTCCCGAACCTCCTCCCGGAAAGTCCGGTCAACCGCAGCCACCAGCCCGAACGCCGCCGTTGAAACAGCCAGGGAAATCAGTCCGTTCACCACAAGTCCTGTGAACTCGCCATCGTACTCGCGCCTCAGAAACGTCATCCCGACGAGGCATCCGATAAACAGCGCTGTATACGCATAATTCCGCACATAAAAGCGCCGCGGAGACTGTCCGAACACATGGCGAAATACCACCCTAGGCTCCACAACATCACAG
>CAMPAR010000123.1 GCA_946632055.1 uncultured Lachnospiraceae bacterium | reverse complement strand
GCGCCGGCAAGACGCGCGATGTGCGTTCGTGAATCCGTCATCCTGCGCGTCAGTTCCAGCATATCGTTTCTGTTGATCACTGATTCTGTTTCCTTCTTTCTGCAATCTTCCCGGATGGGAAGTAATCGCTGCCCCGGTTCCTTACGGAATTTATGCCCCGGTCCGGCAGAAGAACCAAGCCGGATCAGGATAAAGCGCCGGCAATGACTGAAGTCACGGGTGTCCGAACCGGCATTTTTATGAATAAAAAACACCTTCAGGCAGCATTTTTCACGCTGTCTGAAGGCATTATAACAGGGGTTGTCCAACAAATGTCCAACAGTTTATACGAAATTATTCGTGCCGCAGGGCTTCGATCGGGTTCAGGTGCGAGGCCTTGACGGCCGGGACGAGACCGAAGATGACGCCGATGAGGGTCGAGAAGGCGACCGCGATCACACAGGCCGGAATGGAGATCGCCACCGGCGTGCCCATGACATTCGACAGCATGTAGGCAAGCCCGATGCCGGCCGCTACGCCGAGGAGTCCGCCCATCAGGGTCAGGACGGCGGCTTCCGTCAGGAACTGCCAGAGAATCCGTCCGCCGCGCGCGCCGATCGCGATCTTGAGTCCGATTTCGCGTGTCCGTTCGGTGACGGACACCAGCATAATGTTCATAACGCCGATACCGCCCACAAGAAGCGAGATTCCCGCGATCCAGATCAGCTGATTATTCGTCGTCTGCGACAGAGACTGCAGATTCGAGGCCTGCTCGAGAAGATCGGAAGCCTTGTAGGCATAGGTGTTTCCGGTAATGACCGCTTCCGTCAGCGCGTCCGCCGCCGCCTTTCCCGCGGAGGCCATCTCGTCGGTGCTCTTCGCACGCACCACCACGGTCTGGGGCTCATCATAACGGAAGGAAATATCCCAGCAGACGTCCGGGATGAAAATCGTACCCGCCGACTCCGAGGAATACATGTAATAATCATTCAGATTGTTGATGACCGGTTCATTCACAACAATCTGCGCTGCGGTGCCGACAACCGTGTAGGGTTCCCCCATCACTTCAATCGTCTTCCCGATCGGGTCTTCGCCGTTGAAAAGCGCCGATACGGCGGCCGGCTCCAGCACCGCCACCTTCCGGAAATTCGTGAAATCATCCGCAGTCAGGCCGCGCCCCGAATTGATCCGGTAATTGTTCGCACTGAAGTAATGGCTGTCGATTCCGTACAGCGCGCCGCTGTAGGCGGTGTTTCCGTAATAGACGCCATCCACATATCCGCGCGCGTGATACGCTGTCACATCCTGTACGCCCTCGAGCTTGCGGATCGCCGCCAGGTCCTCTTCCGTAATCATGCGGACGCCCGCGGGAAGCGCCTCCCACTGCAGATCGACCGGATTGCCGTCCCGGTTCAGATTGATCTGAACGGTATTGGTGCCCGAACCGATCAGGTTCTTTTTGATCTGTTCGTTGGTGCCCTTAATCGTGGACACAATGGTAATGATGGCTGCGATTCCGATAATAATGCCGAGCATGGTCAGGAAGGAACGCAGCTTGTGACTCCAGACGCCCTGAAAGGCGAGTCCTATATTTTCAAACACCGGCGCACCTCCTTAATACATGCCTTCATAGAGCGCTTCCGGCTGGGCATCCACGGTTTCCGCCCCGTCCGTCACATCTCTTCCGTAAGGGAAGGCCACATAATCGTCCATTGTAAGGCCGCCGCGGATTTCGTAAAACTCATTCCACAGCACCTTGCCCGTCGAAATAAACTGCTTCACGAGAAGCCCGTCCTCGCCCTTCTTATAGACATAATTCCGCCCGCCTTCGCTGCGGATCAGGAATTTCTGCAGATACCAGGCGCTCTCGTCTTCCGTATTACTCACCGCATTGTAGGTCAGGCCGACGTAGTCGCCCTCCTGCAGATTGGCCGACGCGTCCACAAAGACCGTAAACGGATACCAGGAAACATTGTTGTTTCCGGCGCTCCAGCCGTTCTGCTGTGCGGGGCGGTCTCCGATTTCCGTGACCGTACCGTCGTACATCATGCCGTCCATATAAGAAGTCACCTGGATATTCTGCCCGATCTCCAGCTTCTCGCGGTCGAATTCGCCGATCGAACCTGTAATGTAATATCCGCCGCCGCCGGAAAGCACCAGCACCGCGTCGAGCGAAGTGCCCATCTCTTCGATCGGAAGCACCGAGAGGATTTCACCATCGATATTCGCGCGCACGGTTCCGTCGCTGACTTCCGCCTTCGCTTTCTCGAGGTTCACCTCCGCGATCCGGATTTCCAGCTCCAGGTCGCTGATGGCCTTCGCCGTGCTTTCCTTCAGCTCCGCAAGCTCGGTTCTCGAGTAGGCGTTCGCGTAAAGCGAGCTGACGTATTCCATCTGTGCCTGCAGGCTCGCGATGATCTCCGGCTCCTCGGGGTTCTCCGGCTCAATCGGCGCCGGGGAGAAGACCATGATTCGAATCGGGGGGACTTCGGGCTCTGCGGGCTCTTCCCCGCTGCCTTCTTCTTCGGGCGCATCGCTGCCCGCTTCTTCCGAAGCCGCTTCACTGCCGGCTTCTTCGGCGGCTGCTTCTTCGCTGCCCTCGACTGCAGGCGCCGGATCTCCCGGCTCCTCGCCTTCCGGATCCTCTTCCGGGAAGAAGCTGCCGGAGGGCTCTCCGCGGCTGATTTCCAGCCCGAAGTAGTCATAATACTGGCCGTCCGCGCCGTCGACAAAGACGACGAAGATATCGTCCCGGCCGCTTTCCTGAAGGAGCGCCTCCGGGTCAATCGATCCCGGGTTTTCAATGTAGCGCGGGTCGTCCATCGTCCAGGAGCCTAAGGGAAGCTCGGGGTATTCCGGCTCCGGCATATCGGCATAGGCCTGATCGAGCTGCGCCTGCAGCGAATTCATCCAGGCCTCCAGGTCTTCCGTGATCCGGGCGTACTGCAGGCGTTCCAGGATCTTCTGCTGGTTCGCGAGCTCCATTTTCTGCTTTTCGAGCGTAATATCCGCCTTTTCCACATCGAGCTTTGAAAGCGTGGTGTCAAAGGCAAGAAGCGGATCTCCTTCCTTCACCTTCTGTCCTTCTTTGACAAAGACTTCTGTGACGGTCTGCGTGTCGGAGAGATAAATTTTCTGCATCTGGTCCATCTTCACGATGCCGGAGGATTCCGACTGATCCATCCACACATTGGTCTGGGCGAAATTCGCCACCTGATAGACGTTCACCGGTTTCCTGTTCATATTGCGGTAGACGGTCAGGCCGCCGTAGGTTCCGCCGCCGAGAAGCGCCAGCACCAGCACAATGATCAGAAGGCGTTTGACATGCTTATTCATCCTGATCACCTCCCGTCAGTACGCCGTCCCGGATGTGCAGGATCGTTTCGGCGTTTTCCGCCACGTTCCGGTCGTGCGTAATCATCAGGATGGTGGCTCCCTGCTCATGCAGCGTATGGAACAGCTCCATCACCTGGGCGCCGCTCACCGAGTCCAGCGCGCCGGTCGGCTCATCCGCGAGGATCAGGTCGGGATTCCCGACAATCGCCCGCGCGATCGCGACTCTCTGGCACTGTCCGCCGGAGAGCTGATCCGGCCGGTGATCCATGCGGTCCGCAAGTCCGACGCGCTCCAGCGCTTCCTTCGCCCTCCTGCGGCGCTCCGAGCGCCGCACGCCGCCGTACAGCAGCGGAAGCGCCACATTGTCAATCGCCGTCAGCTTCGGCAGCAGATTGAAGGACTGGAATACAAAGCCGATTTTCTTATTCCGCAGATCCGCGAGCTGCCGCTTGCTGCACTTTTTGATATCCCGGCCGCCGAATTCATAGCTTCCCGTCGTCGGGACGTCCAGGCAGCCGATAATGTTCATCAACGTCGTTTTTCCGGAACCGGAAGGACCCATAATGGCAATGTAGTCGCCTTCGTTCACGGACAGACTGACGTTTTTCAAGACCTTTGTAACGGTTTTCCCCATCGGGTAATCCTTACAAATGTCGGTCATGTTCAGAATCATGGTCCGTTCCCTCCGTTATTCCTGAATCGTCTCGGCGTTTTCCATGCCTTCTGCCGGATCTGCATTCAGGTCTTCCTCCGGCATGTCATCTTCGAAGAATACTTCGCCGTCTTCCGGCATCAGGCCTTCTTCGATCATCATTTCACCGTCTTCCGGCATCGGGCCTTCTTCGTAAATCATGCCGTCGTCTTCGTATTCGATCTCGTCGCCGAGCGGGCCGAATCCGTTCGGGTGGGTTTCTCCGCCCGGGACCGGCTCCATCTCCGAATTATCCTGGATCACGCAGCTCATGCCTTCCTGAAGAT
>CAMPAR010000122.1 GCA_946632055.1 uncultured Lachnospiraceae bacterium | reverse complement strand
AATGAAATCAACAGTACAGGAGGTACAGGAAATGAACAGAAAGTGCATCTTTTTCGCAATATTTTCCGCCTGCATCCTTCTCCTCGCAGGCTGCTTTGGCTCCGGTACGGCGACCTGGGATTTCGAAGGCTCCAAAGGATACCGTGTGGTGGACGGAAACGGCTATTATTTCAACAAAGCCGGAACCAAGGCCTTCCTGAACGATTTTGCCTGGGATCTCTCAGACGGCTTCGTGCTGGATCTTCCGGAGGAAGCGGACGGCGCCGAGATCTTCGGCATCGGCGGCTTCTTCGGCACCGGCGTACCGGTCCGGGCCGAACCCCGGGTGGATTCCGAGCTCGTCGACACCGAAACCTGGTATGAAAAAGCGCTGGAAGAATACGGCGATTCGCTGGAAATACAGTCGCCGACGATCCGCGTCGTTGTCGGGAAAAATATCACCGGAGTCGTCCGGCTTTACAGCGTTTTCGTGCTGCTTAAGGAGGAATCCGAAGACGGACACCGGATCGCTCTATCCCCCAGCTACTATTTCGAATGCAGCGAGGACAACATCAAGTATTACGCGAAAGACGGGCATCTGTATTACAAAACGGGCGAGCATAAGGACGAGGATGTCAAGCCCGGCCCGTATTGGGATGAGGAAGGGGAATAATCCTGATTAATCGAGTAGGAGGGGGCAGCCCCTCCTACTCGATCCTGCAGCGCGGACATTCGCAGCCTGCGGCTGCTCATGTCCTACACCCGGCAAATGCGGCTCTGTGCGAGCACAGCCGCGCTTGCCGGGTTTGCTGCACACAAAAGTGCTCCGGGTCAGAGGCTGATCCGGAGCGTTTTTTCTGTCTTATTAAAGAGCCCTGCTTACTTCGTGACGATCAGGGACAGGTCGCCGCCTACAGCGGCGCGGATGACCGGCGCCATGTAGGCGTCCACATCCTCCGCGGTCATCGGAACCGGCATGTTCTGCAGCTTCATTTTCAGCTCAGGCTTCTTCGCCGCCGAAAGGATGCGCGCCACATGTTCTTCCCGGAAGTCCGGAAGATCCGAGAGCTTCGTCGGCGCACCGATGGACGCGGCAAAGGCCATCATCGCGCGCGAAACTGCCTCCGCACGGGCGCGGCCCTGAAGCGCTTCAAAGCCCTCCTCTATCAGGCCGTACTTAGCAAGCACCTCTCCCATGGCAAGCAGCTGGTCCTGAATCGCCGGCGAATAGAACACCGCATAGTACGGATTCATGATTCCGCAGGCGGTTCCGTGCGCCGTCACGTCGACAAGGGAAAAGCTCGTGAGATGCGCGCCGGAGGTTCCGCCGACCATGATCGCATAGCCTCCGAGATCCGTCGCTGCGCCGAGTGCCTCCCGCGCCTTCCGGTCCTTCGGATCGTCGAGCACCTTCTTTGCGTTTCCAACGATCAGTTCCAGCGCCGTCAGCGCAATTTCCTTCGCCTTTTCGTAGTAGGCCGGTTTCGCACCCCAGAAAACCTCGAGCGTGTGCGAAATTCCGTCCAGCGCGCCGTCGATCGTCACGGAGCGCGGCATCGAGAGCGTCGCGTCGTAGTCGAAAAGCGCCGCACTCGGCACGATCGCGGGATCCACGATCAGCATTTTCTGGCCCGATACAGGGTCCGTGATATTCGAATACTTCGTAAGATGCGCGCCGGAAGAGGCCGCCGTCTCGACCGCGATATGCGGGATCATTTTCAGCCCGGTTTTCTCGAGCGCCGCCGATACGAGGCCGGTACCGAAATATCCGTCGATCTCCGCGCCGGTCCCGTAGGCCTCTGACTCGTTCTGTGCGGGCGTATCCCCAAGCACCGCCAGCATAATCGCAGCCTTCACGGCGTCGATCGTCGAGCCGCCGCCGAAGGAAACCACCGCGTCCGGCCTGTAGTGCAGGATATAGCTTTCAATCCGGTACACATCCTCGCGCGGAGCGTTCGGCCGGGCGCCGGGGACGATGGCCTCGGGAACCAGCGTTCCGCCCGCCGCACGGATCGAGCGGATCGCCTCCTCCGTCAGGGAGGCATAGGTTTTCGTGGACACCAGCATGATCCGTTTCCCATACTTCGCCGTCAGGTTTCCGATTTCGGAAAGCACGCCGCAGCCGTGGATGTAATCATCGCCTTTCCACTCCTTCAGCAGTTCATAAGCTTTTTCCAGTGCAGTCATAATATCTCCTCTTCATCATTCTTTCAATCTTCAGGAAACGATCACCGACACGCCGTCCGGGATCGCGAGGATCGTTCCGTTTATAACGCCCTTCTCCTGCAGGATCCGGTCGGCGGCTTCAAGCGCTTCTTCCGCCGAATGAGCCGGAATCATGCCGAAATCGCGCACCACATCGTCCAGAGCCTCTGACATATAAACGACCGAGGCACGCTGCATGACCCGGGCAAAAATCTGCGACTGCCACTGATCGACAATCGTTTCGTCCGCCGGCGTTTTCAGGAAGCGCTCCGTCATTTTCCGAAGATCCTTCTCTTCCCGGAAGGTCCTGCGGAAGCTCTCGCCGCCGGCGCCGTCCGAGGATTCGGCGAACATAATGATCACGCCGCCCTCTTTCACGCAGGCTTCCGCCGCCGTCATTCCCTTGACGGCCTGATAAATATTCTGGTCGAGCGGATAGCCGCCGTTTGTCGTCATCACAATATCCGCCGTCACGGCCTTCACGCCTGCAAGACTTCCGAGGAATTCCCTCCCCGCCCGGTGCGCTTCTTCCGCGTCGCCCGCCGCTGCGTAGATAATTTTCTTCTCGGCATTAATCACCACATTCAGGATAAACGCGAGTCCGGCTTTCCTTGCGGCAAAGATCATATCCTCGTGGATCGGATTTTTGTCGATCACGCCGGTCCGCGCCTTCGGATGGCTGATAAAGGCAGCATTGTGATTATACAGCACCGTTTTCCTGGAAGCAATGCCCGGGAGCACGCTCTTCCTTCCGCCCGAAAAGCCCGCGAAGAAATGCGGTTCGATAAAGCCCTCCGATACCAGCAGGTCCGCCTCCGCCGCGAGGCGGTTCACGATCAGCTCTCCACCCGAAGGCAGCGTTCCGAGGGAGACCAGATTCTTTTCGTCGTCACAGTCATGAATGACGATCCGCTCCTTTCGGAGGATCTCTTCGCCGAACTTGGCCAGAAGCTCCTCTTTCCTCGTCTCCCGGTGGCAGCCGGTTGCAATGAGAAGCGTGATCTCGGCCGCAGGATTTCCTTTCCGGATTTCCGCGAGCATCGGCGGGATCAGAAGTTTCGACGGAACCGGCCGCGTGTGGTCGGAGCAGATCACGACGACCTTCTTTTTCCCGCGCGAAAGTTCCGAGAGCGGGCGCGACCCGATCGGCCCGGAAAGCGCCTTTTTTACAAGCTCCTCCTCTGATCCTTCAGGGTGGTAGGCTTCCAGCCCGGAGCGAAGGACGCCCGCGAAGCGCTCCTCCGGGATCTCATAGCTGATTTCCGTCTTTCCATAGGGAAATGTCACCTGATGCGTCATCTTTTCTGAGTCCTTTTATTTCTTTTCAAAAACCAGCAGCTCGTGAAGCTTCAGCCGGTCCAGCCGGATCGTCGTATAGGCTTCGTCCCGGCTAACGGAAAGGATGCGGTTCTCCAGCGCGCGGGGAAGTCCTGCCCCTGCAAGGTCATTCCGGACCTCGATTTCCGGCTCCGGAACCGGCAGGATTTCCTCCGCAGGCCCGCGCATCGCGTGCGGCGTCGTCATGTTCACGAGATGAATCATCACGCCTTCCGCATTTTCCCACACCGTTGTATCCACAAATCCGCTGCATTTCACTCTCACAGGCTCCCGGCCCCGGATCGCCCAGCGCACCGAGTTAGAAAGAAGCTTCCGCCAGTCGCCGAGCAGGTAATCCCAGTAGCACCGGTCAATATCGCCCGGGAAATAAACCACCCGGCCCTTTTCGAAGGAGCGGTACAGGACCTCTTCGTAATCCGCCTTCACATCCCTCGGATAGACCTCTTCCATCGGAAGATCCGGGAAAGCCGGAACCGCCGCGAAAGGCGAAGCCTCCAGTGTTGCAGGATCATAGGTGATCCCGACCCGGTTTTCCGTCCCGCAGAGACGGAGGCACGACGTCCACGACATCTCCTCTTCCAGGCCGTTCAGCCCGTCTTCTTCCGGGAAAAAGCCCTCAAGAAGCACCGGATCCCCGGTCCCCGGCGTCACGCGGATGTACGCGTTCTGCTCGTCTTTTGTGTATTTTCCGCTGAAATGCGCGCCGAAAAGCTCCGAGAGGCCAAGGTCCGGGCGCTTTCTGCCCTCCTCGTCGTACAGGGAGGTTTCATAGGTCGCAAGAAGCGCGCCGCCGGACCTGACATACTCTTTCAGCGCAGCGCAGTCCTCATCCGAAAGAACCGC
>CAMPAR010000121.1 GCA_946632055.1 uncultured Lachnospiraceae bacterium | reverse complement strand
TTGATCACGAGGTCGGTTGCGGCTCCGGCGATCACGGAGTACAGGACGATCTTCTCCCGGTCGGTCGGGACCAGGATCTGAAAGCCGAGCAGATTGGTGATGCCGATGAGAAAGACCGTCGGCATGATGATCTGCATCGGCAGGACGGAGGGCAGGAAGGCGTCTCCCGAGAGGAGCAGCACGGAATCTTTCGCAAAAATCGTAAAATAAACCGTGAGCGGTATGGAAAGAAGCACTGCGGCAGTCAGTGCTTTTTTGCTGATCCTGCGGAACTCCTGCGTCAGCCCTTCGCGGATATAGTAGGAGGCGCGCGGAAGCGTCACATTGGCCAGCGAGAACAGGATGCTTCCGAGAATGGCCTTGACCTTCACGGCCGTATTATAGTAGCCGACTTCGGTTTCGTTCTTCATAAAGCCGAGCATCACAACGTCCAGATTCGTATAGATCGTGGAAGCGCAGGACATCGCAAAAAAGACAAAGACCGGCTTCAGGTGGCGCTTCAGGTTATAGCGCCCGACGGGCCGGAAGCCGATGTAGCGGTGCGCGTTGATGAGGTTCAGCACATTGGACGCCGAGGCCGCGAAAATCGTGATGAAGCCGTAAGCGACATAGTCCTTCTCCGAGCGGACAAGGAAGAACATGCCGACGAGCGCGATGAACTTGAAGATCACCGAGCGCACCGTAATGTAGGTGTACTGTTCGAGCGCCTTATAGAGCCACTCGATGCCGATGGCGGAAAGGAGAATGCTCGCGCTGATTACGACAAGGAGCGGCTTTTCCGCCCGAAGCTTCGGAATGGTAAAGAGCGCGATGAATAAGGCAAGATAAGAGATCAGCGTCGTGATGAGGCTGATGAAAAGGAGCTCATGAACCGTCCGCGTGAGCTCTTCTTTATTGTCCCGGATGCCCGCGCAGACCCGGATTCCGTAGGTCGGGATGCCAAGCTGGGCAAAGAGCGAGAAATAGGAAATCACAGAGGTCGCAAAAGACACCTTCCCCGTTCCTGCCGGCCCGAGCACCCGGGAGACGTAGGGAAAAGTGATGAGAGGAAATATGAATGATGACATCGTGAGAAGGATGTTCATCAGGAAATTGAGTTTTAAGGATTTCTGCTTCATTCTACCCTTTCGGCATTCTGGCCGAGGATTCCGACGGCCTTCTTAAGCGCGGCTTCCATATAGGCGCCGGAGCACAGCGCTTTCCGGAGCTTCTTCACATTTTCCGCGAGAAGCCGGTATTCCTCTTCGCTGAGATCGAGCGCGCGGTCAAGCTCCCGTAAGCCCCCGACCAGAATCCCGGCGCCGTGCTCCCGGACGAACCCGGCCTCCGCCGCATCCTTCGAAATCACCACCGGAAGCCCGGAGGAAAGATACAGGGAGAGCTTATGCGGATTGTTGTAGCGAAGGTACTGTCCGGACTCGCCAAGACAGCCGTCAATGCTGCTCCCGTCCCACACGAGACCGAAGCCCTTCGTAAGCTTCTTCGGGATCTCGCCTGCCGGGAAGGAGCCGTGATATTCCACATTCGCGGCCTGCAGGAGCTTTTCGTTGAAATTCGGGCCGTACAGATGAACCCGGACGCCCGAAAGCTCCCCGAGCGCGCCGATGTATCCGCACTTCTCCGTGTCCAGATTTCCGGCGATCGTAATGCTTTTTTCAAAGGAAATCTGCTTCCCTTCATCGCAGTCCTGCAGATAGTCGAAAATTTCAAGGGAAACGAGGCGCTCTTCCGGCACGCCGCGCGCAATGAACCACTGCTTCATCACCTCATTGTGGACGATCAGCACGTCCGCAAGCTCCAGCATCCGGTCAAATTCCTGCCGGTAGTAGTCGCTGTAGCGGAAGGCGCGGAGCTCTTCCACGTCGTGCACGAGCGAAATCATGCGGACGCCCTTTTTCTTCAGGGCGAGGAGCGTCTTTTCCCGCGTCAGCTGCTGGTGATGGAAGGGGTGCTGCAGGAGAAGAATGGAGCCGGGCGTCACCGTCTTCTCGGCCTTCCGGTAATCCCGGAAATAACCGATCTGTCGGCGGAGCTTTCCGAGCGCCGTATCCGCCGTCGTATCCATCGAAACGGGAACCCGCGTAAAGCCAAGCTTTTCCGCTGCAGCCGCCGCGTCCGCGGTCGCTTTCGACCCGGCGTGCGCCTGCTCGTCCGTGATTTCCACCAGCTGAAACCGATTCATTCCCTTCACTCCTCCAGCAGCTCTTCGAGGCGCTTCACCGCGTTCCCGATCTCGAAGCCCTTCTGTTCGAAATTCCTCTTCACTTCCTCAAAATCCGGCCGTTTCCAGTCCTGCATCGTCTGAAGCTTCTTTGCCCAGGCGTCAACGCCTGCCCCGAGCGGCAGGAAGACAAAATTCTCGTTCATCTTCACGTCCTCCGGAATCACGCCGTACGACGCGAGGACCGGGAGGCCGTTTGCCTGCGCTTCCAGCGCTGCGATGCTTAAGCCCTCGAATACCGAGGGAAACAGGAAGAGGTCAAAGGCGCTGAGCCAGGCCTGAATATCCTGCTGCACGCCGGCGAAAAGCACGGAGTCCCGCAGCCCGAGAGTCTCCGCCTTTTCCTTCAGCATGGCTTCGTCCTCGCCCTGACCGACGAGGACCAGCATGCTCTTCGGGTTCAGTTCCCGGTACTTCCGGAAAACCTCGAGCGCAAAAGCCTGGTTTTTCTGAAAATGAAGCCGCCCGACGTTTCCGATCACGAACTTTCCGCCAAGCCCGTTTTCGCGGCGGATAAGCTCAGCCTTCTCCGGGTCGAAGCGGACCCTGCCGACGTCGATCGCGTTCCTGATCAGCATCGATTTCGAAAGGAGATCTTCCCGGTAGAACCAGCGCGCCGCGTCTTCGGAGCAGGCCCAGAAATCCGTCGCGAAACGCCCGATAGTCCGCCGGTTTTTCCTGTGCAGCAATCCCCGCAGCTTCCCGTCCATATTGCGGGAATTGTGGCTGTGAATGATCCGCCGCGGGATGCCGTATTTCTTCGCAAGCTTCAGATAATCGATATTCGCGAGACTCGAGACGTTGACCCAGACAGCGGCCCACTCGGAGGCGTGCTCCGAAAACACCGCTTCCAGTTCCTTCCGATATGCGAGCGGATTCTGACTCCGCGCCGTAATGTGAAAAGTCCGTGCGCCAAGAGAGAGGACCTCCTCCTCATAGGCGATCGGACGATGGGAATTGCACAGGAAATCGAACTGAATCCTTGCTTTATCGATCTTTCTGTAATAGCTCATCAGGAAGCTTTCGACGCCTCCCGGATTTTCGGTCATGCCGAACACCAAGATTCTCTTCATAGTTCCCCTTACTGGTTCATTCCGGCCGGACGGCAGCAGAATTTACAGCCTTCCGATACCGTCTCCGGTTCTGCAGCGAGCGGAGGAGGCAGATCCATCCGCCGGGAAGGAAGGCGCCGTGCGAGAAGAGATAGGAGGGGAGATTGTTCGGATCCTTAAGATCCGTAAGGCGAAGGCTCTCCACCGCTTTCCTGACAGGCTCCTCCGCCATCACGCTTCGGATTTTCTCTTTCCTTTCCTTCTGCGAGGCTTCAATCTCCGTACCGAAAATATCGTGCACCGCCATGATATTCACATGCGCGATGACAAAATCCCGGAAAGCCCGGTGCACTTCCTCACTTTCCGGCGCGAGGTCTTTATCGGCCGCCCGGATCGCGTCGAGATACTTCTGAATCCGTCCTTCCTGAAAGCCGCGCATCACGGAAGGCGCGCCGCTTTGATAGCGGTAGACGGGCGTATCGGAGACCAGCACGCGATACGACGCTTGAAGTACGCGGATCACAAACTCGGCGTCCTCCGCGAAGCTCAAATTTTCATCAAAAAGCAGTCCGTTTTCGAGAAGAAAGGACCGACGGTACAGCTTCGCCCAGGCCTGGGTGCGCTTCGTGGGCTTCTCAAGCATCCAGACCTTCAGACGGTCGCAGGTTTCAAAGGGGGTATTCAGATCAGAATAGTCATGTAGAACCGGGTCGTCATCCTTCAGGAAGCTGCCGATCAGGAGATCGAGAGCGTCGTCCGCCATTCCGGCAAGCGCCGCCATTCCCGGAAGAATTTCATCATCCGCATCCGCAAAGGCTACCCATTCTCCGCGGGCCTGCATAAGCCCGGTATTCCGCGCGCGGGAAACGCCCGTTTCGCTTCGAAGCACGGTAAGATCCTCGCCCTTCAGTGCTTCCAGGACCTTCGCCGTTCCATCCGACGAGCCGTTCTCCACCGCCAGAATTTCATACGGCGTCTTTAGCCGCCGGATCGAGCGCACGGTGTCTTCAATTGTCTTTTCGGCATTGTGCGCCGGGATGATAAAGGAAATCATAACTCAAATTCTAAGCCAAAGGCGGGTGCTTGTCAAGGCGGTTCTGTGCAATCCGGCCGCAAATA
>CAMPAR010000120.1 GCA_946632055.1 uncultured Lachnospiraceae bacterium | reverse complement strand
TTCTCGTAATGCTGGGAAGCAAGGACCTCCGTCGGCGCCATCATGGCGCTCTGATAACCGGAAAGCGCCGCAAGGTACATCGAAATAAACGCGACGATGGTTTTCCCCGAGCCGACGTCCCCCTGTATGAGGCGGTTCATCACGCCCGGGCCAGCAAGGTCCTTTTTGATCTCTGAAAGCACCTTCTTCTGCGCCCCGGTCAGTTCATAGGGCAGCGCCTCGATGAACTCTTCCGCCGCCGGATGATCTTCGATCACGAAGGCATTCGGCTCCGCTTCCACGCTTTCCCGCATCCTTCGAACGCCAAGAATAAAGCGATAGAATTCCTCGAAAACGAGCCGTCTTCTTGCCGGAATCAGGCTTTCCTTCGACTGCGGAAAATGGATTTCGCGGACCGCCTCCGGAAGGCTCATGAGATCATAGTCCGTGAGAAGCTCCGAAGAAAGCGTCTCCTCGGGCCGCACGCCCTCCTGAAAGACTTTCCTTACCGCGTCCTGCAGCATTTTCCTCGTCAGGCCTTTCGTCAAAGGATATACAGGCTGGAGCGTCTTTCTCAGGGCCTCGTAATCCGATAATTTAAGGATCTGCGGCTGCTCCATGTGCCGCATCGGGCCGTTTCCCTTCATTCGGCCGCGGAAGACATACTGCGAGCCCGCATGCAGGGTTTTGGAAAGATACGGCATGTTGAACCAGGACAGCTTCAGCACCTGTCCGCTCTCGTCCCGAATGAGCGCGCTCGTGATCCTGAAACGCTTGATATAGTGGGTTTCCGGCGCCTGCATCAAGACGCCCTGCACGGCGGCGGTGTCTTTACGGAGCGCGGCGGAAACGAGAACCGGCGCGTCGAACTGTTCATAGCCGGAGGGATAATAGCTCAGAAGATCATGAACCGTGCGGATTCCGACACGCGAAAAAAGCGCGGCGCTTTTCTCGCCGATGCCCTTGATTTCAAGTATGCTGGAACATTCATTCATACTTCTCTTGCTCCAAAAAACATCCTGATGATCGGATGGGCAGACTAATCACTGCCCATCCGATCAGCGCGATGCGCACATCTCGCGGCGCAGCCGCTCGATGTACGTTGGCCTCACATACAGGTTCATGCAAGCATGACCTGTACGTTCGGCCTTATCGCGCAGGAAACGCAGCGGCTCCAGTCGCGAACATTCGCAAGAAAAGCCGCTGCGTTCTTCGCAGGAATTCACCTGTTTAAAAAAGTCGTTATTCCACGGAAATAATGTAATAATAGACCGGCTGTCCGCCGTAGTTGACTTCAACCTCGGCGTCCATCGTCACATCCGACAGGTATTCGGAAAGAGCCGCCGCGTCTTCATCGTTCATATCTTTTCCGTAGTAGATGCTGACGACCGAGCTCTCCTCCGTCACGCATTTTCCGACCGCTTCGTGGATCACGTCGTTCAGATTCTTTCCTTCCGCCAGGATTCCCTTACCGGAAAGCGCCATGTAGTCGTTCTTATGAATCTCCACGCCGTCGATCACGGTGTCGCGGACCGCGTAGGTCACTTCAATCGTCCGGACTGAGGTGCGCGCTTCATTCAGCGTGGCCTCGTTCTCCTCCGGCGCGGCGTCGGGCATATAGGATACCAGGCAGGAAATGCCCTCGCAGACCGTAGCCGTCGGAATCACGATCAGCTTCTTATCCTTCACGAGGTGCCTGGCCTGATTTGCCGCAAGCACGATATTGGAGTTGTTCGGCAGGACGAAAATTGTGTCGGCATTGACGAAACCGACCGCCTGCAGGAAGTCGTCCGTCGAGGGGTTCATCGTCTGGCCGCCTTCGATGACGTAATCCACACCCAGATCCCGGAAGATCTGCGCAAGGCCTTCACCGGCCGCCACCGAGATGAAGCCGACGTCCTTGTGCGGCATTTCCTTCGGAACCTCAGGCACCTTCGCGGGCGCTTTCACGTCGGAGCCCGGCGCGTTCTTGAAGAGACGCTCATTGTGCTCCTCGCGCATGTTGTCGATCTTGATCCTGGACAGCGAACCGTAGCTTAAGGCGCGCTGCAGCGCAAAACCCGGATCGTTCGTGTGTACATGCGTTTTGACATAGTCCTCGTCCGCCACGCAGACGATGGAATCGCCGATGGATTCGAGGAAGGCCTTGTAGGCTTTCTCCTCCTCCGCCGGGAAGGGTTTTTCCAGATTAATGATGTACTCGGTGCAGTAGCCGAATTTGATATCGGCGGTTTCGATATTCGCAACGTCGACCGACACCTGCTGTTCCTGCTTCGCGCCGGCTTCCGGGAGAACGAGCTCCACTTCCTTCCCGAGATACACGTCATAAACGCCCTGAAGCACGACCATCAGGCCCTGGCCGCCAGAGTCCACGACGCCCGCTTCCTTTAAAACCGGGAGCATTTCCGGGGTGCGCTTCAGCGTATCGTTGCCGCAGTCGAGAATCGCCAGCATGAAGGCCTGCATATCGTCCGTGTCGGCGAGCTCGGCGGCCTTGTCGGCCATGCTCTTCGCAACGGTCAGGATCGTGCCTTCCTTCGGCTTCATGACTGCCTTGTAGGCGTAATCCACGGCCTTCTGGAAGGCTTCCGCGATTTCCGGGATGCCGAGCTCCTCATGCTTTCCGGCCGCCTTCGCGAAGCCGCGGAAAAGCTGGGAAAGGATGACGCCGGAGTTTCCTCTCGCGCCGCGAAGCGATCCTGAGGAGATCGCCTTCACGATGCTCTGCATCGTATCGTCCTGCTGCGAAAGCACTTCCTTTGCCGCAGAAACGATCGTCATCGTCATATTCGTACCGGTATCACCGTCCGGGACCGGGAAAACGTTCAGTTCGTTGATCCATGCCTTATTGTCATTCAGGGCATGCGTCCCCGAAATAAACATTTTCTTCAGCAATATTGCGTCTATTGTAGCCAATGTCCTTTCCTCCCCTAAACTTTAGTCGATCACGCGAACGCCTTCGACATAGACAATCACCTGATCAACCGTCATTCCGGTGAAGCTCTCTACCTGATACGCCACGTTGCGCATCAGATTGTCAGACACCGCCTGAATGCTGACGCCATAAGCGACAATAATATGAAAATCAATCGAAATCCGGTTGTCCTTGATCGTGATGGACACGCCCTTGTTGAGCTTGTCCTTCTTCAGGACCTTGACAAAACCGTCTTTTAAGCTGACAGCTCCCATGCCGACGATTCCGAAGCAGCCCATGGCCTCCAGTCCGGCAAACTGCGCTATCACATCGGGATTGATTTTGACTTCGCCTTCGACAGGCTTCTTCTCTTCACCCATGCCATACTCCTTTTTGCGGTAACACTGATATCCAATATCATAATGTCAGGATCAATAAATGATTTCCGGAGCGCTCCGCACTTCGTGCTCCCTCCACCCGCTTCGCTCGATACGGCGCAAGACGAAATCATAGATTTCTGTGCGCCTGTAACGCTCCTCCCACATTCCGCACTCTCGTGGAAAAACTTTCCCACTCCGTGCTCCATGTGGAACCGGTCAAAGAGCCTTTTCCTCCACCAGCATGCAAGCATGCGTGTCGGAACGGCTTTTGACCTTGAAATCACATTATAGCACAGATTCTCACATTATTCAAGCCGTGTATAAACCTGCATCTCGTTCTCGCCGCGGTTCGCCCAGGCATAGTAGGGAATCAGCGTGATTTCGACGGGCTTTTTCACGGCCGGGCTGTACTCGTAGTACAGTCCTCTTCCGGTCACAGGCTCCTCTCTCAGGGCCATCGTCTTCAGGGAAATCACCGGTCTTCCGTCGATTTCCATCGAAGAAGTCTTCACGTCTTTTCCGCGGATATTCTTCGGAAGCGACAGAAGGTGCAGGTCCTTGCCGTTGTCCTTTTCCTCCAGGCAGTAGACCCAGGGACCATAGGTGAAGGCGGCCTTTCCGACGTCCTCCCGGACGCGCGTATCCGCCGCGAGAATCCGCACGCGAAGCGGCAGCGTCACCGTGAATTCGTCCGAATCCGTCCACTCCTTCGAGAGATAGAAATATCCCTCCTTCTCTTCCGCCGTAAAGCCTTCTTCCGGAAGCGAGATGCCTTCGCACCATTCCGGCCAGCGAAGGGCCATCCGGAAATTCGTGCCGGCGGCGCCTTCCACGCGGTAAGTGAAGACCCATTTTGCGGGATCGCTCCGGTCTTCCTTCGAAATGATCCGGATTTCCTTACCGCCGCAGTCTTTCGTATACTCAGATCCCATATAGAGATTGACAAAGAGCGTATCCTCGTTTTCCGTATAGGCGTAGGATCCGACGGAAGCCAGCATTCTCGCGATGTTCGGAGGACAGCAGGCGCAGCCGAACCATTTCTGGCGTACGGTCTTCACATGCTTCTTTCGGCCGTCGTTGTTGTCTGCTTCCGGGAAGACCTCCAAAGGATTCACATAGAAGA
>CAMPAR010000119.1 GCA_946632055.1 uncultured Lachnospiraceae bacterium | reverse complement strand
ACCGGGCGGCTGTGTACTGCGGACCCGGAAGTGAGCTGCCGTTGTCAGTGATGTGCCACGTACCGAATATTTCGCACTGCACAGCCGACTCCGGGCTCTTCGCGGCGTAAAGAACGAGACTGACAGGCCGTTTTCGGCTTGTCAGTCTCGTTCTGTTTTACAATCAGGAATCCGGCTTTGACGCCGCATACATTTCAATCAGTGCGGAAGAGAAAAGTTCTCCTTCTGACGCGCTTTGGACGGAAACAAGGCCAACTCGCGCGTGAAGAAGGAGACTTTTTCTGACGCACTTCAAACACTACCGCGGCGTCAAAGCCGGAATTCCGTCCGCTAACCAGCCGCGAAGAGTCCGGAGCCGGCGTCCACAGAGCAGCACCCCGGCAGTTCACTCGCCGATGACGTTCTTGATGAGGATGGGTTCGGCGGCGTAGTTGTAGGCGGAGACGGAGACGCAGCCGATGGAGCGGGCGGCGTGCAGGATTTTGCCGTCGCCCATGTAGAAGGCGACGTGGTCGATCGTGCCGTAGCGGTCGCAGTAGAACATGAGATCGCCGGGTTTGGCGTCCGCGAGGCTGACGTCGTAGCCGCGGTAGGCCTGCTGGCCGGAGGTGCGGTCGATGCTGATGCCGATGGCGTTCCGAAGGCACTGCTGGACGAAGCTCGAACAGTCGATGCCGCCGCCCGCAAGGCTGGTGCCGCCGTAGGCATAGGGGATGCCGATGAACTGCTCGGCATAGGCGAAGAGCTGCTGGCGGGTGGGGGAGGCGGCAGAAATCGAGCTCCAGGGCATCGCTTCTGTGAGATACCAGCCTTCCTCGGCAAAATCGCTGGAAATATAGCCGTCGGTGTTGTTGATAATGATCTTGTACCAGCCGTCCAGCTTTTCCTCGACCGCCTGCGTCTCGGAGGTGCCGAGCTGCGTCCAGACCTCGTACTCGGTGCCGGGACCGGTGCGCACATTCAGGCGCTCCGCCGTCACGCGGACCATCGGGTGCGCGACAGAGGGGGCGAGGAGAGCGGCTTCCTCTCCGGTAATGCAGTAATCGGCGGCTATAAAGCCGTCGATGCCGCCGGAAAGGATGTGATACCAGCCGTTTCCGAGATCCTCGAGGATTTCTCCGCCGGCGTCCTTCACGAGTTTACCGATAATCGAGCCGGAGGTCGAGGGGGCGTTTCGGACGTTGAGGTAGGTATTGACATTCGAAGCGATGAACATATTGCTGTAGTGATTCAGCACATCGAGCGCCGGATCCGGCGGCTCGGTTTCGGGTTCGGTCGTGGTCTCGGCGGTCGTTTCCGGGGAAAGCGGCTCGGTCTCGGCGGACGCCGTAGAAAAGGAGGCTTCCTCGGTTTCCGGGAGGGATTCCGGGGAGGAGGACGCGGCGCTTTCCTCGGCCGGAGAAACGCGGGAGGAAGCGCATGCCGAAAGACAGGCGGCAAAGAGCAGCGCCAGGATACAGATATATAGGGTATAACGGAATGAATCGGAGTGCTTCATATCAGGAGTCAGGCCTTTCATGAGTCAAAGAAACTACAGCATCTTGTAGCTGCCATGAAGAGCAGCTCAAGGTCTGGGGATTATTATAGCAGAGAGCGCGGAAAATGAAAAGCATAAAATCGGCCGGAAATGAAAAATGAATCCGAAAATGCCGGTGCGTATTTTTTGAATTCGGCATATTTTGGCATTGAAGAAGTCAGGAAGCTGTGCTACACTAAAAAATAGATTTATGATCATGATAACAAATGTGAAAGGAGGGCAGCTGTTTGGCGGAACAAAAGAAAAATATCAGTCTTGCCCTGGACAATGTACCGTTTGGAACGGACGAGGAAAATGAAGCCTGGATGAAAATGCGGAAGATTCCGCTGCCGGAAGGCGTCACCTCGAGACAGATTTATCTCGATACCTTCCGGATCGCCTGGCCTTCTCTCATAGAACTGACACTCGCGCAGCTCGCGTCCATGGTCGACATGATGATGGTGGGCAAGCTGCATTATTCGGCGGTGGCGGCCGTGGGGCTGACGACCCAGCCGATCTTCCTTCTGATGACCGTGATCATGGCGCTGAATGTCGGCGTTACGGCTCTCGTCGCGCAGAACAAGGGCGCCGGCAGGAAGGACCGGGCGGAACTGGCGCTTCGGCAGGCGCTGATGCTGAACCTTGTGATGGCGGCCGTTATGACCGTGCTCGGAATCCTGTTTGCCAAGCCCATGGTGAAATTCATGGGTGCAAAAGAGGATACGCTGGAGCAGGCTGCGGAGTATCTTCGGATCCGCATGTACGGCTTCATCGGCTTCGGCCTGACGTCGACGATTACCGCGGCGCTTCGGGGCGCCGGAGACTCGAGAACGGCCATGATCTACAATGTCATCGCCAATGCCTCGAATGTGCTCTTCAATTATCTTCTGATCTTCGGGCACTGGGGCTTTCCGAGACTGGAGGTCGCGGGTGCAGCCTGGGCGACGATTCTCGGGCAGTATATCGCCTTTATCATCGCCGTCGTCTTCGTCATGACGAAGAGCGAGCGGAAGTACCTGCATCTTGACCTCAGAGCGGGTTTCAGACCGGACGGGGATACCATTGCCGCGATGGTGCG
Organism: uncultured Lachnospiraceae bacterium; assembly: GCA_946632055.1. Classification (GTDB taxonomy): domain Bacteria; phylum Bacillota; class Clostridia; order Lachnospirales; family Lachnospiraceae; genus UBA1267. Next base: position 1,827 of record CAMPAR010000119.1, on the reverse strand, counting down.
GATCGGGCTGCCGTCAATGATCGAGCAGCTCATCATGCGCGTCGGCATGGTGATTTTCGCCCGGACGGTTGCGGGGATCGGGACGCTCGAGTATGCCACGCATAATATCTGCATGAACATCCAGGCGCTGTCCTTCATGGTCGGACAGGCATTTGCGGTTTCCGGCACCTCGCTCGTCGGTCAGTCGCTCGGGAAGAACCGGAAGGATATGGCGCTTGCGTACGGCAGGCGGACGGTGATTTTCGGCATCCTGGCGGCCTGCGTGCTGATGGCGCTGTTCTTCTTCTTCGGCGGAACCATTGTATCCTGGTACAATGATGAGGCGGAGGTTGTGCGGATCGGCAGCATCATCATGAGCTTTGTCGCCTTCGTACAGCCCTTCCAGACGATGCAGTTCATTCAGGCCGGCGCGCTGCGCGGCGCGGGAGATACCCGCTCAACCGCCATTGTCACGCTGATTACGGTCGTCTTTGTGCGGGCGCTCCTCGGACTCCTGTTCGTCAACGTGTTCCACTGGGGACTGATCGGAGCCTGGGTCGCGTTGGTGCTGGATCAGCTGCTTCGTACGGTTCTGATCTTTATTCGCTACCGCAGCCGCAAATGGATGAACTTTGCGAAATTCGCGAAACAGAAATCATAAGGGAACGGAGTCTTTTGATATGAACGATGAATACGAACTGCTTCCCTGCCGGGTCTGCCACGAGGATCTGGCCTATCTTGAAGAAGAGGGCGGATGGTGCGTCTACGTAACCTGCGCGAACTGCGGGTCCCAGACGGCGTTCTGCCGCTATGAGGGGGAAGAGGAAAAAGAAGAAGCCGAAAAGAAGGCCATCCATCTCTGGAACATGGGAAAAGTCATTGCGGAGAGACGCGGAGAATAAGGAAAGGCTGTAAAAGACTGGCCTTCGCAGTACGGGCAGGAAGGAAAACGAGTCATGAAAAGAAATACGATCGCGGCCGCAGCGGCGGCATTCCTGTGTATCCTGATCCTCGGCAGCGCTCTGACGGTCCGGGCGGACGTCGTTTTCGAGCCGGATTACTCGGACTTCTACATGGAGCACCGGGATGAATGCACGACGGTGAACGAAGTCTGGGAGACCAATGCCGCGGGCGGCGTCCGGGTGATGGAGGATCCGGAATCGGATAAGATCATTTACGAATTTGACAAGATCGGGGAGCGGATGTCGGTGCTTGTCCTCTATAACGGGAAGGACGGATCATCCTGGGTATTTACGGAGTTCTTCCGTGATGGCAAACGCTATGAGGGCTGGGTGCCGCAGAATCTTCTCTGGAGAAGCTATGACAGCGACCAGTTCTTTCGGGATTATCGCTCGCAAGTCCGGGAGGAGAGCGGGGACGCCGTGACGACGGATGAGGACATGGAAATCCTGTTCTACACCTATCCCGGCTCGGACGCCTCGTTCACGGTACAGGTTTCGGGAGGAGACTATATGCCCGGCTACTGGCTGGTCTATGAGGATGAAAAGGGCAGAACCTGGGGCTGCGTGGACTATTATTACGCTCAGAGCGGCTGGGTCTGCATCGACGAGCCGCAGGCGGGACCGGAGGAGCTCTGGCCCGAAGGCCTTCCGAAAATCGACCCGCGCGAGCGGATGACCTATGAAATCGTTTATCATGAGGACAGCACGGAAATCCGGGAGAATCCGGAGGACGTGACTTCGAAGGAAACGTCCGCTTCCGAAGAGGAAAGCAGCACATCGGCGGAAGAAAGCAGCACATCGGCGGAAGAAAGCAGCACAACGGCGGAGGAAAGCAGCACATCGGCGGAAGAAAGCAGCACATCGGCGGAGGAGAGCAGCGAGGAGA
>CAMPAR010000118.1 GCA_946632055.1 uncultured Lachnospiraceae bacterium | reverse complement strand
GGATTCGAACCTTGAAAATGACGGAGTCAGAGTCCGTTGCCTTACCATTTGGCGACAGCGCTATCTGCTGAATTTTGGACAGCGAATGTATTATATATCAGCTTTAAAGAAAAATCAAGTGTTTTTTTCAGAAGTTTTTCGGGTGCTATTGAAAATCATCAGATTGTGGTATAAAATGAGAGGCGTAGGAGTGCGAAACGCTCCGGATCACATTTTTTGACTTTTACACACCACCTACAATAACCCCAACCGATAACGGAGGAAATTATGACCAAGAAACAGGATGCGGCGGAAAAACCGTACAGGAACAATCTGATCACGGAAACGGAAGACGGAAAGGAAAAAGCCGGGCCGGACGAAGGCGGCATGAAAACGGCGGAGCCTTCCGCGGCCGTGATCAGTGAGAAGAAGGCAAAGAAAGCGCGTCTGGAGTGCTTTGAGAACCGGGAGCTTTCCTGGCTCCGCTTTAACGAGCGGGTGCTCGAGGAGGCGGAGGATCTCGGCAATCCGCTCGGCGAACGCCTGAATTTCCTGTCCATCTATCAGACCAATCTTGACGAGTTTTTCATGGTCCGCATCGGCTCGCTGCATGATCAGAAGCTCCTGAACAATAACCTGAGGGAGAATAAAACCTTCCTCAGCCCGTCGGAACAGATCGAAGCCGTCTGCAAGCGCGTGAAGAAGCTTTCCCAGCGCCACGCGGCCGCTTACCGGGTCCTGCTTCACGGACTGAGGGAATACGGCGTTCGGATCACGGATTTCGACTCGCTGGAGAAAAACGAAGCCGCGTATCTTGAGACCTATTTCAGGAACGACGTGCTGCCGCTCCTGTCGCCGGTTGTGGTGAGCAAGGATTCGCCCTTCCCGTTCCTGGAGAGCGGATGCCTCTACGCCTGGTGTCTTTTACGGAGAAAGGGCGAAAAGGACCGGATCGGCATTGTGCGCTGTTCCGTCCGCTCGATCAGCCGCCTGATCCAGATTCCGGCGCACAGAAGGGCCTACCTCCTTCTGGAGGACCTGGTGCTGCATTTCCTGCCGCTGATATTCCGCCGCTATGAGATCGCGGAAAGCGCCGTGATCCGGATTACCCGGAACGCGGACATTGACGCGGACAGCATGTACGACGAGGACCTGGATTACCGGGAGCTGATGGAGCAGATGATCCGTTCGAGGAAAAGACTGTCGCCGGTGCGTCTGGAGTACAGCCGGGAAATCAGCCGGAAATCGCTGGAGCGTCTTTCCGAAATGCTGAATCTGGAGCCGCAGCAGATGTTCCTCTGCGAAGCACCCTCGGATCTCTCGTTCCTTTCCCAGATCCGCAAGGATCTTGCCGAGGAGACGGAACTGTTCTATGAGAAGCGCCAGCCGCAGAAATCGCCGCAGATGACGGACGACGAGCCGGTCATGGACCAGATTGCGAAGCGGGATTTCCTGTTCTATTATCCTTATGAGCGGATGAATCCGGTGATCCGGATGCTTCTTGAGGCCGGAAAGGATCCCGACGTGGTCTCGATCCGCATGACGCTCTACCGTCTGGCGAAGAACTCCCAGATCGTCGCGGCGCTCGCGGCGGCCGCGGAAGCGGGGAAGAAGGTCGACGTGCTCGTCGAACTGAAGGCGCGTTTTGACGAGGAGAACAATATCCACTGGTCCCATACGCTCGAGGACGCGGGCTGCAATGTGCTGTACGGACTCGGCAAATATAAGGTCCACTCGAAGCTTCTTCTCATTACGCGCAAAAAAGACGGAAAGACCCAGTATATCACGCAGGTCGGCACCGGCAACTACAACGAGAGCACGGCGCGGCTGTATACGGATCTGTGCTTTATGACGGCGAAGGAGAAGATCGGAAAGCAGGCGGAGAAGATCTTTGAGGCGCTGGTGAGCCAGGTGATCCCGGATCATATTACGGAGCTCCTGTGCGCGCCGCACTGCCTGCAGAACCGGGTGATCGAAATGATTGACCGGGAAATCGAATGCGCGAAAGCCGGAAAACCGGCCTATATCGGCCTGAAAATGAACTCGGTGACTGACCGGGATATCATGCTGAAGCTGGTGGAAGCCTCGCAGGCCGGCGTGAAGATCGATATGGTGGTGCGCGGAATCAACTGTCTTCGCTGCGGCCTTCCGGGCCTGACGGAGAATATTCGCGTGGTGAGCATTGTCGGACGCTTCCTCGAGCACGCACGGATTTACATTTTCGGTACCGGCCGCAGAGAAAAGGTGTATATTTCCTCGGCGGATTTCATGACGAGAAATACCCTGAAGCGGGTGGAGGTGGCGGCACCTGTCGAGGACAGCGCTCTGCGTAAGAAGATCCGGCATATTTTCGAGCTGCAGCTCGCGGATAATGTGAAGGGAAGAGTGCAGCGGCCCTCGGGAAGCTACAAAAAGCGCGACCGCTCCGCCGGAGAAGAACCTGTGAACTCACAGGAAATCTTCTACCGGGAAGCGTATGACGGATTGTTATGATATCAGTTGATCCGCAGGAGTGACCACATGCCCTTCATCAGGAGCGTGGGGTCGAGGATGATTTCATGGCGGCAGTACGGCGCGATGAAGCGCGAGAGGCCGCCGGTGGCAATGACAGTATAGTGCAGGCCGGTTTCTTTTTCCGTGGCGTCGATGATGCCGTCGATGAGACCGGCCGTTCCGTAAATAATGCCGGAGCGCATGGCCTCCTCCGTCGTCCTTCCGATGACGGAATCCGGCGCGTCGAGCGCGATTTGCGGCAGCGCGGAAGTCCGGCTCACGAGGGAATTCAGGGAGGTCCGGACGCCGGCCGAGATCAGCACGCCGTCCAGCTCACGTCGATCATTCAGGGAAGAAGCCACGGTCGCGGTTCCCATATCGAAGGTCAGGGACGGAAATCCGTACTGGAGGAGCGTCCCGGCGTTGTCACAGAGAATATCGGTGCCGACCGTCGAAATGTCTGCCACATTCGCGCCGTAGGGAAGATGAATGTGCGGCGTGATGACAAGGACGCGGCAGGAAAGAATTCGATTCAGCGCGGAAAGAAGATTCTGCGTGACTACCGGAACGACTGAGCTTAAGGCGCAGTCCGTGACCGTCGCGGCGGACACGTGGTGCAGCTCGAAAATCGTCGTGATGTCAATGGTGTATTCCAGCGCGGTTTTTTCGTGGCTGGTGTGAATCCGCTCGAAAAAGAGCGGCTCCGGCGCGTCATCCGCGTGAATGGCAAAACAGATATTGGAATTTCCGACGTCTACGGTGAGGATCACTTTCGGCTCCTTTCTTCATAAAGCAGGGCAAGACCCCGTACGGAGAGACTGTCGTCCGTGAGAATCCGGTGGCGGCAGTAGGGAATCAGGACGCCGGCCATCCGTCCGGTGGCGACGATGGCGGGCTCCGTTCCGAGCTCCCGGATCATGCGATCGAGAATACCGTCAATCATGCCGGCGTTTCCGTAGATAGCGCCGCCGTTTAAGGACTGCGCGGTCGTGCGGCCGATGGCTGTCGCGGCCTTTTCAATCGTCGTCTGCGAGAGCTGCGCCGCGCCGCCCGTTAAGGCGTCCATGGAGGTCTGCACACCCGGGAGGATCGACACCCCGAGGAAGCAGCGCTCTTTGTCGATGACGCTGATCGTGGTGGCCGTCGAAAGATCGATGACAATCGCCGGCGTCCCGTAGAGAACGGAAGCCGAGACGGCGGTTACGATCAGGTTCGGCCCGATTTCCTCCGGCCGTCCGGTCCGGAAACGGATGAGGTGCTGGGAAGCGGCGCTGACGATCAGGGGACTGACCGAAAACAGGCGCTTGACGGCATCGGTAAAGACGGACAGAAGCTGCGGAACGACACAGGAGATGATGCTGCCTGTGACGGCATCGCGGTCGATTCCGTGCAGACGGAACGCGTTCAGAATATCGATCGAGTATTCCAGATCGGTCTTCCGGGAGTCCGAGAAGATCCGTTCGAGAAACAGGACCTTCCCCTCGTGGACGCAGCCGAGTGTGATATGGCTGTTCGCAATGTTGACTGTCAGAATCATGGAGATCTCCTTATAGGCTACGGTGATATCCGGAGCGCTTTGCACTCCGGCTTTTATGATAGCCTAAATAAACCAAAAAAACAAGAGGGAAAGGAGGAGAGAGGATGCCTCTCGATACCAATGATTATCAGGAGCCGGCGTGCCCCTTTGACTTTTCGATGTGGACCGGGGAGCCCGCGGAGCGCGTGCCGGTGCAGCGGGTCACGGAGCGCTCGGACGAGCTGCTCGCAAGGGATGATTTCGACGCGGCGGAAAAGCACCTTCTCTACTGGCTCCGCTCGGCGGAAGCTTTCAGGGATATCCGCGGCGCCTTCTTTATTCACAACGAACTGATCGGGTTTTACCGGAAATGCGGCAATGAAGCGCGGGCGATGGAGGAAATCGCCGCGGGGCTCGGCCTCACGGAGGACGAAAGGA
>CAMPAR010000117.1 GCA_946632055.1 uncultured Lachnospiraceae bacterium | reverse complement strand
CTCGTTCGAATTTTCAGGGATTGGTTATACTGTTCAGTTTTCAAGGTGCTTTGTTTTGTCCCTCATTGGGGCCAACTTCTATAGTCTACCATACCTTTGTCGTTTTGTCAAGCGGTTTTTTCATCTTTTTTAATTGAACCCGCCGGGGTTTAAAAAAGACGGAGAAGGCGGGATTTGAACCCGCGCACCGCGCAAACGGTCTACACCCTTAGCAGGGGCGCCTCTTCAGCCACTTGAGTACTTCTCCATGAAAAGGTCCTGCCAATAAGACTCCGGTCTGTTTGACTTTCAAGTTTCGTGCGCGCTCCTCAAGAGTGCTTCGCTATTATAATCAAAAAAACCGGTTTTGTCAACCGATTTTTTCGAAAAAAATCCAGCATTTTCAAGGCTTTCAGAAGGCCACTACATCTTGTTGTCAGCCTTCGTCCGGAGCACAAGGCGTTTAGTTAAAATTGCCCTAAGCCTCCTGATCGGTCCCCTTTTATCGTCAAAATTACGAGGGGAAGGTGTTTTTCTTCCCCTCATTTTTGATCAAACGGCTCAGGGAGCCTGTGTCTTAATCCCGACTGTAAATATCGTTTCCCGCCGCGTCAATCGCCACGATGACCGGGAAGTCTTTCACGATCAGCCTGCGGATGGCCTCGGTTCCGAGGTCTTCATAGGCCAGGATCTCGGAAGACTGAATGCACTCCGAAAGCAGTGCGCCCGCGCCGCCGATCGCTGCGAAATAAACTGCTTCGTTCCGGACGATCGCCTCCTTTACCGCCTGATTTCTTTTTCCCTTGGCGATCATGCCTTTCAGCCCGAGGTCAAGAAGCGTCGGCGCGTAGGCATCCATCCGCCCGGCGGTCGTCGGTCCCGCTGCTCCGATCACTCTTCCGGGAGGCGCCGGTGTCGGTCCCATGTAGTACACTGTTTCGCCGCTTAAGGAGACCGGGAGCGCCCCGCCGTCCCTCAGCGTTTCGCAGAGTCTTTTATGCGCGGCGTCGCGCGCCGTCAGCATCGGTCCCGTCAGATACACAAAGTCCCCGACGCGGAGTTTCCGGATATCTTCTATATTTAAAGGAAGCGTAAGATGGTATTCCATGGTCAGATCCTCCGTGTCAGATGCCGGTTCACGTGGCAGCAGGTATTGACCGCCACCGGAAGCTGTGCGATATGGGTCGGATAGGCTTCAATCCGAAGAGAAAGCGCCGTCACAGACCCGCCAAGGCCCGCCGGTCCGATGGAAAGCGCGTTAATTTCGTCGAGAAGCTCTTTTTCCAGCGTCCGGATCCATTCGGGGCGGTCCTCATCCCTTTCGCCTTCCCGGCCGCCGGAAAGCGCCTTTTTCGCGAGAATCGCGCATTTCTCAAAGTTTCCGCCGACCCCGACGCCGATAAACATGGGCGGGCAGGAATCCGCGCCCGCATCCCGGACCGCCGTCAGTACGGCTTCCCGGATGCCGCCGATCCCGTCGGAGGGCTTCAGCATAAAGAGGCAGCTCTTGTTTTCCGAGCCGGCGCCCTTCGCCATCATGGTGATGGTAAGCGCGTCGCCCGGCACGATCTCGTAGTGAATCACGGCCGGCGTGTTGTCGTTCGTATTCTTTCTCAGCACCGGGTCCGACACGACGGACTTCCTTAAATAACCGTCCGTATAGCCGCGCCGCACGCCTTCATTCAGCGCGTCCGTAAGCGCGCCGCCCGTGATATGAACCTCCTGTCCGATTTCGACAAACAGAATTGCCATCCCGGTATCCTGGCAGATGGGAAGATCCTTTTCCCGCGCAATGTCGAGATTCCGGGAAAGCTCATGCAGAACATGCCTCCCAAGCTCGGTTTCTTCCCGGCTCGCGGCGCCCCGAACGGCGCCTTCCACCTCCGGCGGCAGAATTTTATTGGCTGAAATGCACATCTCAGCCACGGTTTCCGTAATGATACTGCAGGATATTTCTCGCATGCTGTTTCTCCTGTAAGCCGCAGGTTCCGTTCCCTGCCCTTCCTTTTGTGTGTCTTTCCGAAGCTTTTTCTTGCGTCAGTTCTCCGCTTTTTCCCGGTCAGACCGGATCAGAAGCCGCACCGCCTCGATGGCCGCCCGGATCGCTCCGTCGGTATCATGGACCTGAATGTTTTCGAGGCCCGCTTTCGCCCGCTCCTGGTTCGCTACACAAAGGAGCACCGTCCCGACCCGGACCCTTCGGTACGCCCCGGTAATGAAGAGCGCCGCGGACTCCATCTCGGATGCCAGACAGCCCATCCTGCGCCACGCCTCCCACTTGTCCTGAAGCTCGTAACCGACCGGATGCTTTTCCGGCTGATGCTGGCCATAGAAGGAATCCTTGCACTGAACGACGCCGACATGATACGGCATCCCGAGCTCTCCCGCGGCTTTGACAAGCGCGTTCAGGACCTCAAAATCCGAGACCGCCGGATACTCGATCGGCGCATATTCGCGGCTGGTTCCCTCCATGCGCACCGCGCCGGACGCGATGATCAGGTCTCCGCCCTTCACGGGAAGCTGCATCCCGCCGCAGGTGCCGACCCGGATGAAGGTGTCCGCGCCGCAGTTTGCAAGCTCCTCCAGCGCAATCGAGGCCGAAGGGCCCCCGATGCCGGTGGAGGTTACGCTTACAGGCACGCCGTCAACCGTCCCCGTATAGGTAATGTATTCTCGGCTGTCCGCCACCAGGACCGGGTCCTGAAAGTACGCCGCAATCTTCGCGCAGCGCTTCGGATCTCCCGGCAGCAGCACATATCTTCCGACATCTTCCGGCCGGACGCCCACATGATACTGATATCCGCCGCCTTCCGTATAATCAACCATAATATCCTCCCTGCAGTTACCGTTTGTTCAAATATTTCTCCGCCGTATTCCTGCCGCATTCCGGCACAAGCTTCAGAATATGCGCGAGAATCCTTTCGTAGGATTCCTCCGGCTCCCGGCAGTACACCTGCCCCGTGAAAGCCGTCCCCATCTGCTTCTCCGGCGTCGAATACTCCGCGACGCCCCATCCGTAGGTCTGTCCGAAGCGGTCCTTCATATAGACAAAATCGCTGATCAGCACATAACCCTGCGCCTGCAGACGGGTGATCATCGTGTCGAATCCGGTATTCCCGCCTTTCCTGTAATCCCCTTCCTTTTTCAGTTCCCGGGACAGTACGGGCGCCATCCGCTCGACGAGATCATACAGCACTTTATCCCTGTAGGACGCCAGCCCGTCATCATAGCGCGCGTCAAAATCATACCCGTCCCTGCGCCAGTTCGCAAAGTCCGGAAACCATTCCCTGCTGATGAAGACCGCTTTCCCGCCGAAGAACTTTCCGTAGGCGCAGCCGGTTTCACGGATGACGGGGCCTTTCCACTCCCAGACGCCCGGCTCGTCCGTGAACCAGACGCGCGGGTCCACATGCTCCTCCACCGAAAAGCCGGGGATCGAATTCTTAAATAAAGGAAGAATTCCGAAGCGCTGAACCGCTGCGCACAGATCTTCTTTGGTGCAAATCGTAAAATCCGGCATTTCGTCCTTCCTTTCATGCGATAAATGTGGTATGATCCAATTATAAGAAATTTTTCATCACTTTGCAACCCGCAATCCCTTCTTTCTGTCCATTAGGGCATAGAGGGAAACAAACCCGATCAAGAGGAGGAACGAATATGAAGAAGACACTTTGTAAAATCCTGATGGGTGTCACGGCGCTCGGGCTTTTCTTCGCCCAGTATGCCTGCGGAGGTTCCGGCGCGAAAACCGCTTCCGGCAATTACATGGCAGAGGATTTCGACGAGGAAGAAGGCTACTATTACGAAGAAACTGCCGCTGACTACGCCCGGGAAGACGCCGAATATCCGGAGGAAGCCGAATACGCCTTTTCCAACAAGAACTCGTCCGGCGACTTCTATGAGGAGGAGCCGACGGAAGACCCCACGGTCGAACCCACGGATCCTGTAGGCGCCATTGATCCTTCCGTACTCGACGAAAAGCTGGTCTATACCTGCTCGATGGATATGGAGACCACGGAATACGAAAAGACCATGGCTTCGATCCGCGAACTGATTCAGAAGTACAACGCGATTATCGGATACGAAAGCTACAGCGATTCCGCAAGCAACTGGTACTATTCCAATTACGAAAAGAGAAGCGGCACGCTTTCCGCCTATCTCGTCATCCGCGTTCCGTCGAAGTCCTACCGCGATTTCCTTTCCGGCATGGAGGGCTACGGCAAAATCACCCGTTCCGAGCAGAACGTGGAAAACATCACCCGGAAGTACAGCGAAACCCAGACGACCATCCGCTCCCTTGAGACGCAGGAAAACCGTCTTCTCGAGATGATGGAAAACGCGGAAACCATCGAGGAAATGCTCGCGATCGAAGACCGCTTAAGCGAGGTTCAGAACGAGCTGCAGCTCCTGAAAAACCGTCTTTCCGAAATGGATACCGATGTGGCGTACTCCACGATCAACCTGAACATCCGCGAAGTCATTGAATACACGGTCGATCCGGACCCCGTCCACACGCTCACCTTCGGCGACCGGCTGAAGAACACGCTTCGGAACTCCTGGAACAACTTCACCGGCTTCCTGGAAGGCTTCCTGTTCTTCCTGATCGAAGCGCTTCCGATCCTGCTCGTCATCGGCGGCATCAGCGTCGGCATCATGTTCATCATCATGGGCATCGTGAAGAGCGCGAAGAAACG
>CAMPAR010000116.1 GCA_946632055.1 uncultured Lachnospiraceae bacterium | reverse complement strand
CCTGTTGATGTGTAATAAACACCATTCCCCATGCCATTATAACAACAACCATCGTGCGGATAGCCGTAGCCAGATTGGATCCGACACCTTCAATTCCTACTTTTGCCAATATTGATGTCAGTGCGGCAAATACCGCCGAACCGAGCGCTAACCAAAACCACATTACAATTCCCCCCCTACAAAGAACGATTTCGCGAGCTCAATCATACCACACTCGCCCTGTTTCCGCAAGACAAGCTCCTCTATACGTCGGCGCCGATGGGGACAGGTTCCTAAGGCTAATTTAGTCTATGGGGACGGACCTCAAACCTGTTGTAATCCGGATCTCGCGTCTGAGCCGAAGGTAATCGGGTCGTTTCTGAAGTGTACTGGAATCTGCACTGAAGAAGAAACACGATTTCACAGGTGAAGCCTCGCTGATCTTCAATATGAGAAGAAACGAGTGTTTCGAACAAGAAGCCTGAACCGTTATAAAACGTTTCAGGGTCCGTCCCCCATGACTAATATCGTCACAGGGACCTGTCCCCGGCGGATGTTACAGGTGATTTGCCACCTCGAAGGCGTCCCAGATCGCGTACATGATGTTGTTCACGCGCTTGGCGTCGCCGAGAAGATAGATCTCCGGAACTTCGAATTCGAGTTCGTGATAAAGGCGGTTTTCCTCTTTGTAGCCGACTGCGAGAATTACGCTGTCACAGGGAAGCTCCTTAACGCCGTCAGCGGTCTCCACGGACAGCTTTCCGTGTTCATATTCTGTGACCTTTGCGGAGCAGAGAATGTCGATTCCATTGAACGGCAGGAGCGCCTCGAGCATATCCTTGTTGCTGTGGCACAAAGGACCGTTGACGGCCATGACCTTCGGAAGCGCTTCAACGATCGTGACCTTTCTGCCCTGGCGCGCGAGGTGCAGCGCGGTTTCACAGCCGACGAGACCGCCGCCGACAATGACCGTCCGCTTCCCGGCGTCTTTTTCCTGAAGAAGGACCTCGGACGCCGTATAGACATGTTCGTCGTCGCCGAGCGAGAAACGTTTCGGACTGGATCCGGTTGCGACAATGACGGTATCAAAGCCGCCGTTTTTCGCAAGCTCCGCGTCCGCTTCCGTATTCAGGTGAATCTCAGCGCCGAGGCGCGCAAGCTCGTTCTCATACCATTTCGCGAGCGCGCGGTCATCTTCCTTGAAATCGGGAGCGCCGCCCGGAATCAGATTGCCGCCGAGGCAGGAATTCTTCTCGTAAAGCACCGGTTCATGTCCGCGGATCGCGAGAACTCTCGCGGCTTCGCAGCCTGCAGGACCGCCTCCGATGATGAGCACCTTCTTTCTGCGGTAGACCGGCTCGTAAGCGGTAAAACGTTCACGGGCGGCCTGCGGGTTGACGGCGCAGTTGATGAGGGACCAGGTCGCGATACGGCCCATGCAGCCTTCGTGGCAGGAGATGCAGGGGCGGATCTCGGAAATCCGGCCGGAACGAAGCTTATTGACATAGTCCGGATCTGCGAGGAGCGGCCGTCCGAGGTCAATGACGTCGCAGACACCGTCTTCGATTGCCTGACTTGCCATCTCCGGATCGTCCATTCTGCCGGCGCAGAAAACCGGTACGTCAACCGCTTCTTTGACCATTTTACAGTATTTCCGGTAAAGGCCCTTCTCCTGATACATCGGCGGATGATTCCACCACCAGGAGTCGTAGGAGCCGACGTCGGTGTCGAGCGCATCATAGCCGTAGGACACGAGGAGCTTCGCGGCTTCGAGGCCCTCCTCGATGTCGCGGCCTTTTTCCTCGAATTCCTCGCCGGGAAGCGCTCCGGATCTCCAGTCCTTGATCATACTCTTTAAGCTGAAACGGAGCGTGACCGGGAAATCCGCACCGCAGCGGGATTTGATCTCTTCGACGACTTCGCGCGCAAAGCGCAGGCGGTTTTCAAGAGATCCGCCGTATTCGTCGGTGCGCTGGTTAAACATGGAGATGGCAAACTGATCCATGAGATAGCCTTCATGCACGGCGTGAATCTGCACACCGTCAAAACCGGCGCGCAGGGCGTTGTAAGCGCCGTCGCCCATGGATCTGACGATCGCGCGGATCTCTTCTTTTGTGATCGCGCGGCACATCTTGTCAAGCCAGCGATGCGGGATTTCCGACGGCGCAACAGGCGGAAATTCGCCGAGATTTGTCGGTATCGTGACGCGTCCGAAGCCCGCGGACATCTGCAGGAATATTTTGCTGCCGTAAGCGTGAACGCGCTCGGTCATTTCCTTGCTGGTGCGCGTGAAATGAACCGAGTTGTAGGTTGAGACCGGGATGATGGACTGATTCTGCTTTTCCACCTGCTGGTCGGAGAATGTGACGCCGGTGATGATAAGTCCCGTGCCGCCCTTCGCGCGTTCCACATAATAATCGATGCCGCGCTGGTTCCAGCCGCCCTCCGGATCCGAGAGACCCAGCGGCCCCATCGGAGCCATCGCGAAGCGGTTCTTCAGGGTGATGCTGCCCACCCTGACCGGTGTGAATAGGTTCTTATACTTCATATTTCCTCCATAGACTGCTAAGTCAGAAATTATTTAGGTCCGTCCCCTGAGACTGCTTTAGTCTTAGGGGACAGGTCCCTGTGACTAAAGTAGTCTTAGGGACCTGTCCCCGATCGATTATGGCAAGGTCAGCGGGCGGCGCGGAAAATCGCCTCCATGTCTTCTTCGTGAAGCTTACGGACGGAGCCGAGATTGTTGCCGGTCGCGGCCGCACAGTTCTTCGCAAGGAGTTTATATTCTTCTTCCGTCGGATCGACGCCGAGCTCCAGAAGAGAGGTCGGCATGTGGATCGAGCGGAAGAAGTCTTCCATGGCGCAGATGCCTTTTTCGATCACCTCATCGTCCGGGCCTTCATCCGGGATTCCGAGGACCTTCACCGACAGCTTCCGGAAGCGAGCGGGATCATTCTTACAGACGTAGCGCGCCCAGGTGCCCCAGACCGCCGCCAGGCCGGCGCCGTGCGCAACGTCATAAAGGCCGCCGAGTTCGTGTTCGAGCCGGTGGCAGGCCCAGTCGCCGCCGTCGGTGCCGCAGCCCGTGAGTCCGTTGTGGGAAAGGGAAGACGCCCACATTACTTCGGCGCGCGCTTCGTAATTCTGCGGGTCGTCAAGCAGTATTTTCGCATTGTGCATCACCGTGCGGAGCAGGCCTTCCGCAAGTTCGTCCGTGAGCTCCATATGGCCGCCCGAGGAAAGATAGCGCTCGAGGGTATGCATCATAATGTCGGTCGCGCCGCTCATGGTCTGATACTCCGGGAGCGTCATCGTGAGATTCGGATCCATAACGGCGAATTTCGCGCGGCAGAACTCGGTATTGCAGCCGCGCTTGATGCCCGCGATGCCCGGCAGTCCGTCTTTGGTGATGACGGAGGAATTGCTCATCTCGGAGCCGGCGGCAGAGATCGTAAGGACGACGCCGAGCGGCATGCAGCCTGCGGGTTTCCGTTTGAAGTCATAGAAATCCCAGACGTCCCCGCCGTTTGCAAGTCCGTAGCCGATCGCTTTCAGGGAGTCGACGACCGAGCCGCCGCCGACTGCGATCAGGAAGTCGACGCCTTCCTTCTCTGCAAGCGCGATGCCTTCGTAGACCTTCGAAAGTCGCGGGTTCGGGACGACACCGCCGAGTTCGACATGTGCGATGCCTTCCTGATCAAGTGCTTCCCGGATGGTCTTCATCAGACCGTTTTTCTGCACGCGTTCGCTGCCGTAGTGCAGCAGCACTTTTGTCGCGCCGAATTCTTTCGCAAGCGTGCCGACGGACTTCACGGAGTCCGCGCCGAAAACGACACGGGTCGGAGTGTTGTAGATAAAGTTCTGAATCATTTCAGGTCTCCTTTTCACGTTTCTGATGCTATTACTATACCGCGGAATTCCGTTTCTGTCCAGATGCTGTTTTGGGGTCTATACCGCCTGCCCGACTTTCTCCGCCAATTCTTCCACAATTTTGTATTCTGCGATGAGCCTTTTACGATCGCAGTGCGATTTAGCCACTTTTTAACTGCAATTTCCGATATAAACCGGTTCAAAACGAACGATTTCGTATCGGCGGTTTTTCCCGGGTTTTTACACGTCAGGAAATAAAAGAAGCCTCAAAATTCCTAGGAATTTCAAGGCTTTCAAGATTCACCGGATTCATATAAGCTCATGGGACGCATTTTGATCCAGGCGAATCTTCCAGTACCCGTATGATGCACCTGCTCCATCAATGCGGGAACTGCAGAGCCTGTCAGCAAGAAATGCCCAAAGCCATCACGGTGGTCCACTTCAAAGCGTACAGCATCCCATAGCTTCGGCGCAATCTGCCATTCATCGATCAATCGCGGAATTTCACCTTGCAAAAGCGAACGAGGGCTTATATCCGCAAGTTGAAGATTTTGCTTCACGCGATCGGGATCGCTCATATAGAGGATGCTGGAAGCATGTTGTTCACAGGTAGTAGTTTTGCCGCACCATTTCGCGCCTTCTACAAGAACAGCACCTTTGTTTTTCAGACGATGTGCAATCGCTACATCGATTATTCTGGGCTTGTAACTTGCCATGTGGATATCCTCCAAATGATAGGATACTGTTATTATACATCAGATTATTTCCTTCTTCAAGAGAAACCAGTGAATTGGCAGTAAATCGACCCGCAAATTGGCAATATTATTTCCTGTGATTCGGCGAATATTCGGGAGTTTGACACCTTAATCTCATAAAAATCGCTGCAGGCCGCATGGGGCCTGT
>CAMPAR010000115.1 GCA_946632055.1 uncultured Lachnospiraceae bacterium | reverse complement strand
GAGTTTGAGCGAGCGAGCATAGACACCTGTCTTACGGCGAAGGTTTGGACGGAAAAAAGGCCAACTCGCGCGTGAAGAAGGAGACTTTTTCTGACGCACTGTATACACAAACAGCGGCGTCAGAGCCGGAATTCCGCTCAGCACCCAGCCGCGAAGAGCCCGTGAGACGGCGTCCCTTGCCCCAAAGGCGGCGTCCCCCTCGTTATGCCAGCGGGAGGCGGAAGCCGAAGGTGTTGGTGCCGCCGGAGCTTGAGGCGAAGGCTTTGCCGCCGGCTTTCGTGATGTAGCTTTCGAGGATCGAGAGGCCGAGGCCGTAGCTGCCGTCGGCTTCGCGGGCGTCAGTAGCTCGGTAGAAGCGTTTAAAGAGGTTTTTCAGCGTTTCGGCGGGGATTTCCGGCCCGATGTCCGATACGGAGAGAATCGCGTGATTCTGGCGTTTTTCTACGCTCAGGCGGACGGTCGTGTTCGGGTCGGAGTACTTCAGGGCGTTGTCGAGAAGAATGCCGACGCATTCCCGGAGCTGACGCTTCGAGGCGTGCACGAAAATGTACGGCTCGCAGGCGGTTTCGAGCATCAGGCTCTTCTCGAAAAAGACCGCGTCGAAGGGAAGCGCCGCGTCCTCCGCAAGCTCGGAGAGGTTCAGGCGTTCAAAGGTATCCTTCGCGGTATCGTTGTCGGAGCGCGCAAGGGACAGAAGGTTCTCCGTCAGGGTCTTCATCGAGCGGGACTCCGTGAGGATGTTGTCGGTAAACTGGGACTTTTCTTCCGGGGTAAAGGAAGGGTTCTTCAGCATCTCGGCATTCGAGAGGATCACCGTGAGCGGGGTCTTCAGCTCGTGGGAGGCGTCCGAAACAAACTGCCGCTGCTCCTTCCAGGCCTCTTCCACCGGCCGGATCGCCCAGCGTGCGAGGAAAATGCTGATAAAGAGGAAGCCGACAAGCGCCGCCGCGCCGATAATCAGGAAGGTCCGAAGCAGGTTCTGCAGCGTTTCCGATTCCGCGGAAATATCCACAAAGGTGATATCGGTGCCGATCGGGCTCTCCTGCCTGGAATAGCGGAGATTCCGGTCCTTCAGCGTTCCCTCGGATTTCTCCCGGGAGGAAGTCTCGGCGATCAGCGCAGTAAGGTCGTCTTCATCGAGCTCCAGATTGCCCTCCGAGAGGAGAATGCTGCCGGAAGAATCCACTCTGACATGAAGATAGGGAAGCTGGACGTCCAGTTCCCGGACGCGGTCGGAAATGCCGGCGTCCTGCGAATGATCCTCCGGCGCTTCGAGGTTCTCAGCCGGTTCGTCGGGCGTTTCGCTGCCCTGCGGACGGTTTTCCGGCGCCTCGCCGTCCATCGGAAGTCCGGGGCCAAATTCGCCGCCGGGACCCATCGGCTGTCCTTCCTGACCGATCCTCAAAAGTCTGCGGCTCTGCTCTTTCAGATTCGTACTCGTCATCTGGTAGACGAAAATGAAGATGGCGGCCAGCATCAGCGTCACGATCAGCATGTTGATCAGCACGAATTTCCGCTTGAGGCGCGCGATCACACTGTCCGGAAACAGCTTCCGGAAGAAGGATTTTCCGGGGCTTCTGCCGCTTCCCTGCCCGTCATTCATCCGCGACCTCCAGGTGGTAGCCGAGCCTTCTCACGGCCTCGATCGAGACGTTCGAGCCGATGCTCTTCAGTTTTTTCCGGAGGAAGCCGACGTAGACCTCCACATGATTTTCGACCGCCTCCGAGTCAAAGCCCCAGACGCGTTCGAGGATCGTCTCCTTTGAGAGATTGTTCTTCGGATTCTGCATGAGAAGGCGCAGGACGTCAAACTCCCGGGCGGAAAGACGCACGCTCTTCTCTCCCGCGTAAATCGTACCGGAGGCGAGATCGAGCGAAGTATTTCCGAGGCGCATTTCGTCCACCTGCCCGCCCTGGCGCCGAAGAAGCGCGTTCACGCAGGCGAGAAGCTCCTCCGTCTCGAAGGGCTTCGTGAGGTAGTAATCCGCGCCGTAGTTCAGGCCGTGAATCCGGTCCTCCACCTGGGATTTCGCGGTCAGCATCAGGATCGGCGTATCGCACTTTTCTTTCCGCAGGCGCTCCACCATCTCGAAGCCCGAAAGCTTCGGCATCATGACATCCGTAATGATCAGGTCATAGACGCCGGTCCCGGCATAGAGAAGGCCGGATTCGCCCTCGTAGACATTATCGACGTCAAAGCCTTTTTCTTCCAGAAGCCGCTTCAGGGAGTCCGACAGGCGCTTTTCATCTTCCACAACCAGAATTTTCATGACACTGCCTCCTTTCCCATCATTTTACACAAGACACGGAAAAAATTCAACTGCGGGATCGAAGTTCCGGCGTCAGAGCATCTCGGCGATCTCGTAAATCATCTTCTCCGTGTCGGCAATGCCGAGGCAGGGGTCGGTGATGGATTTTCCGTAGCATCCGCCGCCGACGGGCTGGGAGCCTGTTTCGATATAGCTTTCCACCATGAAGCCCTTCACGAGCTTTCTGATCCGTTCATCATAGCGGCGGCTCGCGAGAACCTCCCGGATGATGCGCGGCTGTTCCTCGGGCCGCTTTCCGGAGTTTGAGTGGTTCGTGTCAATGACGGCCGCCGGATGCGGCAGATCGTACTTTTCATAGAAGTCACAGAGGAGGCGGAGGTCTTCATAGTGGTAGTTCGGCTGGTTCTGGCCGTGCTTGTTCGTGTAGCCCCGGAGAATCGCGTGGGTGTAGGGATTTCCGAAGGAATGCGCCTCCCAGCCGCGGTAAATGAAGGTGTGCTCGTGGTGCGCCGCGATGATCGCGTTCATCATGACGGAGTAGTCGCCGCTCGTCGGATTCTTCATGCCGACCGGCACCTCGATGCCGGAGGCCGTGAGCCGGTGCTGCTGGTCTTCGACCGAACGCGCGCCGACCGCGACGTAGATCAGAATGTCATCCAGATATTTGTGGTTTTCCGGATACAGCATCTCGTCCGCACAGCCGAAGCCGGTCTCGGAAACCGCGCGCATATGCAGCTCGCGCGTTGCGATAATGCCCTTGAAAAGATCCGGCTTTTCGGAAGGGTCCGGCTGATGCAGAAGCCCCTTGTAACCGTCTCCCGTCGTGCGCGGCTTGTTCGTATAAATCCGCGGGACGATCATGATCTTCTCCCTGACTTTCTCCTGAATAGGGCAGAGCCGAGAAATATAGTCGAGCACGCTGTCCTCGTTGTCGGCGGAGCAGGGTCCGATCACGAGAAGCAGGCGGTCGGAACGCCCGTCGATGATCTGTTTCAGCTCCAACACCTTCCGGTCCACGGTCTCCGATACCTGTCTCGTCACGGGAAACATCTCCTTGACTTCCATCGGAATCGCCAGTTTGCGGTAAAAATCCATATTCATGTTTTTCAGGTCTCCTCTGCTGCTTTATTTCTTGTCAAACCACGCTCTTCGCTCCGTCGACAGGCGCATCTTTTCCTGCATGCCTTCCTTGTCGTCCGCGGCGAGCATGTCCCGAAACTCCCGGAATTCCTCGAGAAAACGGTCCATCTTGTCCAGAAGCGGCTCCTTGTTCATCAGGAACAGCTCGGACCACATGCTGTCGTTGATCCTCGCGATCCTGGTCAGATCCCGGAAGGAATCGCCGGTGTAGTCGACGAGGTGATGATTGTCGCTGCAGGTCATGAGCGACACGGCGATGCAGTGCGTAAGCTGCGACACGAAGGCGATCATCTCGTCGTGCTCCTCGGGGCTCAGCACCGAAATCTTCCGGAAGCCGAGAATCCGTCCGAGATCCTTCGCCCATTCAATGGCCTCCGGCGTATTCTTCTTCGTCGGCGTCACGATGTAGTTCGCGCCGTGGAACATCCGGTCATCACTGTTCTCGACGCCGTAGACCTCGCGGCCCGCCATCGGGTGCGCCGCGATGAATTCGACGTCGGGACGCAGAATTTCCTGAATATCATACACGACCGAGCTCTTCACGCCGGTGACGTCGGTGATCATCGTGCCCGGGCGGAACAGATGCTGATGCTCCCGGATCCACTCCTTAAAGACCTTCGGATACAGGCCGAAGATCACGGCGTCCGCTTCGGAGACCAGATAGGAATTGACCGAAATGTCTCCCTCCTCGATGATTCCTTCCCGGAGCGCATAGGAGATCGCCTGCTCCCTCGTGTCGACGGCCGCCACGTGATATCCGAGCCTCGAAAGCGCTCTCGCATAGGAGCCGCCCATGAGTCCGAGTCCGACAATCAGAATATTTCCCTTACTGATCCACTGCATCGCATTTCACCTCGATTCCAAGTTTCTGTAATTCTTCAAAGTATCCGGGCCAGCTCTTCCTGACGGCCTCCGCGCCGCCGATCCGCCCGCCTGTCACCGTAAGAAGCGACGTGAGCGCCATCACAATCCGGTGATCATTGTGTCCGTTCAGGATTTCCTCGGGTTTTCGGAGCCTTCCGCCCGGCACCGTGAAGCAATTCTCTTCATTCCGGCATTTCACGCCGAATTTCAGAAGCTCCTCCTCCATCGCCGCCGCGCGATCGCTCTCCTTCATGCGAAGACGCGCCGTGCCGGTAAAGACCCCGCCGCGAAGGGCCGCCGCTGCCGAAAAGAGCACAGGGCCAAGATCCGGGCAGTCGGAGAGATCAATTTCCACGCTTCCCTTTCGGAGCGCTTCAAAGTGCTCCCTGTACACCCGGTCGCCCTGCAGCGAATCCTCCCGAAGCCCGGTGACCTTTACTTCTCCGCCGAAGAGATTCAGCACCTCGAGGAAGGCCGCGTTGCTGTAATCTCCTTCCACTGTGGA
>CAMPAR010000114.1 GCA_946632055.1 uncultured Lachnospiraceae bacterium | reverse complement strand
CGTCACCACCTACGCCTACAACGGCTATCAGTTCGTCCTTGAGGCGGCAGTCGATGCGGTTCAGGAACACAACGCTCAGGCGGCTGTGAAGTCCGCTTGGGGTAAAAATGTAGTGATCAGCGGAACCTCGCTGTCATTGCAGCAGTAAGGAGGCCATGACATGAAGAAAGTATTCTCTGTGCTTGCAGTGCTCCTGCTGCTTGTGGGATCGCTTTCCACGACGGTTTTCGCGGAATCGACGAAGACCGATGAAAAGTGGGGCGTGACTTTTACGACCAATGAAAAGCTGGAATCGAATTTCAGCCTTCAGGAATTCAACGATGCGATCTACGGCATGCAGCCCGGCGACGACGTGACGATTACGCTGAAGCTGAACAATGTACATCCGGAGACCGTAGACTGGTACATGCAGAACGAGGTCATGGAATCGCTGGAGGACGCGTCTAAGACGGCCGGCGGCGGTGCCTACACCTACATCCTGACATACAAGAATGTCAACGGACAGGAAGAGACCCTGTTCTCCAGTGATACCGTCGGCGGTACCGCGAATGGAAACTCCTATTATGTAAAAGACCTCGAGGGTCTGCACGGTGCAACCGATAACCTGGCGGAGTACTTCTACCTGGATACGATCGCACCCGGTCAGGAAGGTGTCATTACCCTGAAGGTAGCGCTGGACGGCGAGACGCAGGGCAACGACTACCAGGATACTTTAGCAGAGCTGCGTATGCGCTTTGCGGTAGAACTGCAGGGCACGGAGCCGGAGACGACGCCGAGTGAAAAGCCTTCGCAGCCGCCGGAAGAGCCGACGAAGCCGCCGACACCGCCGAAGAACACGACGGTTGTGACGACGGGTGAACTGGTTCATCCGCTTCCGCTGATTATCATTGCCGGAGCGAGCGGCCTGGTTCTGCTGGTGCTTGCGATCCTCGGATTCAAACTCAGAAAGTCTGAGAGAAAGGAGGCCGCCAAGTGAAGAAGAGCATGAAAGGCTTCCATAAGATTTTCCGCAGAGGAATCGCGGCTCTGGCAGCTCTGATACTGGTGCTGACTACAGCAGCAGCTCTGGCACCGGCAGCGCACGCAGCCTATACCTATACGGTGCGCGTGTATTCCGGTTCGCAGGGAACCTTCAACAGCGGCGCTTTCGGAAACGCGCTGGTGGACTCCAAGAACCAGAGAGTGGATCCGGCATCCGTCGGTGCCTCGATCAAGATCGGCAGTGATGAAGTGATCATTTCCGGGATCCCGGCTTCCGACAGCTATGGAAAATCCTACCACTTTGTATATGTTGAAAACATGGTGGTAAGATCCAATGAGAAATATCTGGTGCGCGGCCTTCGTGAGAGCGGCAAGGACAACAACACGATCGGAACGGCGAGCTTTGAAGTGAACCGGGATAAGGATCTGGTTGTCGGCTACTATATCGCGAGCGGCGTCGTGCCTTACACCATCAACTATGTAGACGAAGAAGGCAATCCGGTCTATACCGACCTGAATGGTCAGATGGTAAGTTCGGAGACGCATTACGGCAATGCGGGCGACCAAATGGTCGTGGCGTTCCCGTATGTGGAAGGCTACCAGCCGAAGGCTTTTTCCGGCGTGTTTACATTAAAGGCGGACCAGCCGAATGTATACAACTTCCCCTACAGGAAACTGGAAGTGCCGGAAGAAACCAGTTCCTCCGAAGAAGAATCTTCCTCCAGCGAAGGTGAATCGACAAGCGCCTCTTCCTCCGCGAGTGAGTCCTCGAGCGCGAACGCAGAGTCCTCCTCCGCGGCTTCTAGCTCTGCTGCGGCCGTGACGGACGCTGCGGGCAACCCGGTACCGACGAACGCGGACGGCAGCCCGGTCGCGACAGATGCAGCCGGAAACCCGGTCTATCCGACGGATGCTGACGGCAATCCGGTTCCGACCGATGCGAACGGCAATCTTGCGCCGACCGATGCGGAGGGACGGGTGATTCCGACCGACGCGGAAGGCAACACGCTGGCCACCGATGAAGAGGGCAACGTGATTGAGCCCTCGGGCGGGGAAAGCGAAACGGACGAGACCGAGTCCGGTTCTGAAGAGGAGACGGAAGAGAGCTCGAGCGAAATCCCGGAGACGATGAATTTCGACGACGAGACCTCCGGACCGGCGGCTTCTTCGGACTTTGAAAGCGAAGAAAGCAGCAACGGCGGCCAGGGAGAGACAACAAAGCCGACAGAGCCGGAAGGAAAGAAAACCTTCGCACAGAAGCTTCTGGACATCATTAAACGGCCGATTTTCATTATCGGTTCTCTCCTGGGCATTGGACTGATCATTCTGCTGATCATCCTGCTGACGAAGAATCGGAAAAAGAATGATGACCTGAACATCGAAGAGAAGAACGGAAAATAACGAAATACTGATGGACAACGATAATCTTACGAAACGGTCCGGTTATCAGAAAAGAACGAGGGGCGGGAAGATTATTCCCGCCCTTTGCAATATCCTCGGGATCCTGATCCTGGTGGTTGTGATTGCACTGTCGCTGATTGTTGTGGGACCTAAAGCCTTTGGCTATGACGCTTATAATATTACTTCAACGAGCATGACGCCGACAATTCCTGTGGGTTCGATTGTGTATGTGAAGAAGACGCTGACGGACGAACTGCCGTCGATTCAGGCGGACGAGGTGATCGCCTTCACGAGAGGCGAGGACGGAATCATCGTACACCGGGTCGTCAGCAACCATGTCGTCGAGGGCGAACTGATTACCAAAGGCGATTATAACGAGGGAAACGATATCCTTCCGGTTCCTTACGCAAATGTGGTCGGAAGGGTGTGGAAGCATTTCCCGCTTCTCGGAGACCTGATGACGATTTACACGAGTACCGCAGGCAAAATCAATCTGCTGATTTTCGCGGTCTGTGGCGCGCTTCTGAATATTCTGGCCGGGAGGTTAAGAAACTGACCCTATGCTCTTCGGAAACCGTACAACCAAATCAATCCTGAGCCTGGCAGCAGCGATCTGGCTGGGACTTTCCTGTATGCTCTCTGCGTGCGGGGAAGTCCCGGCTGATTCTGTTTCTGAGGCGGATGAAACGGCGGCGGTAGAGAGCGGCGAAACGGTAGAATTCGACGAGACGGACAGCCCGACGGCTTCCGCCAAAAAAGGTACCTATACGGCGCCTACCCTGATGCTTTCCGAGTATAAGGGAGAAATCGCGGAAGAGATCGACGAGGTGCAGATGGATGACAGCGGGCTGGAGAAGGGCTATATCGGCTTTTCCGCAAAGGCGGATAACGATCTGGTTCTGCAGATCGTTAAGGACGAGGAAAAGTACCGCTACGCGCTGAATCCGGACGGGACGCCGTCGATCTTCCCTTTGCAGATGGGTGACGGAACCTATGAGTTCTTTGTATGTCGGCGGATTGAAGGAAAGAGCTACGCCGTGCTTGCGAAGGGGACGCTCGAGGTGGAGCTTGACGATGAATTCCAGCCCTTCCTCCGTCCGAGCGACTATGTGAGCTACGACCGCAGATCGGAAGTCGTGAAGAAGGGAAAAGAACTTGCAAAAGGCGCTGGTACGGCGGTGGACGTTGTAAAGGCGGTCTACGATTACGTCACAAAAAATGTTAAATACGATACCGAAAAAGCGAAGAAAGCCGACACTGACATCCCGGCTCTGCCGGACGAAACCTTAAAAACCGGCGAAGGCATCTGCCTTGACTATGCGGCACTCGCGGCGGCTCTTCTGCGTTCCCAGGGGATTCCGACGAAGATGATTTACGGCTATGTGGGCGAGGATGATCTTTATCACGCCTGGAACATGTTCTACACGAAGGAAACCGGCTGGGTGACCGTCAAATTCAATGTGAATAAGAAGAATGCCTGGTATCGGCTGGATCTGACTTTTTCCGCAGGCGGCGCGCCGGCGGAGTTCGTCGGGGACGGCAGCAACTACCGGGATTTACATACATACTGAGGGTAACAGGATCACGACGAAATCATTGGATCAGGAGGATTTCGACAATGGCAAGGAAACTAGATAATCTGGGCGTCAGCGCTTTCTGCGAGAGCATGGCCATGATGATTCAGTCCGGCATTCAGACGGACGAGGCGGTATCGCTTCTTCATACCGGGCATCGGGACGGCGGCATGCTGGAACAGGGCCTTGGCGCCATGAAAAGCGGCCTCGAGGAGGGGAAGAGCCTTTCCGCGGTGATGGAAGAATGCGGAATTTTCCCGCAGTACTGTCTGCAGATGGTGAAGGCGGGCGAATCCTCCGGACGGCTGGAGGATGTGCTGTTCCGGCTGTCCCGGTATTATACCGAACAGAAGACGATTACGGACAAGCTGAAGAACGCGATCACCTATCCCGCGGCCATGCTGGTCCTGATCATCGCGGTGCTGATCGTCATGCTGACGATGGTGCTGCCGGCCTTTACGGACGTTTACAATAACCTGACGGGCTCGCTCGCGTCTTCCTCGTACCGCTATATCCGCTGGGCCTATGTCTTCTCCTGGGCGGCGCTCGTTATTATGGGGCTTCTCGCCTGCGCGCTTCTTGCGGGTCTCCTCCTGTGGAATACGAAGCACCGGCCGATTGTCGAAAAGCTGCTGCAGAAGATCCCGGCGACGCGCGCAATCCTCGAGAATATGGGTATGTTCCGTTTCACCTCCGCGCTAGCGACTTTCCTCGCGAGCGGCGAGATGCAGGACATCGCCGTGCTGAATTCGATCGGGATGACGGACTGCGCCCCGGTGGAAGAGAAGCTGAAAAAGTGCGTCTCGCATATGGAGGAGGGCCACTCCTTCGCGCAGGCGGCGTACGATGAAGAGCTCTTCGAGCCGGTCTACGGA
>CAMPAR010000113.1 GCA_946632055.1 uncultured Lachnospiraceae bacterium | reverse complement strand
GCGCGGGCGATGGAGGAAATCGCCGCGGGGCTCGGCCTCACGGAGGACGAAAGGATCGGGAAGGAGAGCACCGGGGCCGCGACGCTCTACGTCAATGCGGCGACGGCGCTGAAGCGCTTTGAAAGATCGGAGGAGGCGATGCCCCTCTTCGAAAAGGCGCGGGAAATCTATGAAAGAGAGCTTCCGGAAGGCTCGTTCAAACGTGGCGGCCTGTACAACAATATGGCGCTCGCGCTCGCGGATTTCGAGAGATGGGAGGAGGCGGAAGCATACTTCCTGAAGGCGATCCATGAGATGGAGCTTGTGGAAAACGGAGAACTGGAGCAGGCGCTGTCCTACCTGAATCTCTGCGACGTACTGCTGCCGGAGGACCCGCGGATTCCGGAGTATCTGGACCGAGCCGAGGCCTGCATGAACGCGCCGGGGCTTCTGCGGGACAATTATTACGCCTATAACTGCGACAAGTGCGCGCCGGTATTTGAGTCCTACGGAAGGGAGGCCTTTGCGGCCGAGCTTCGGGCGCGGCGGGCGGAAATTCTGAAATAGTGTGAAGATGAAGGAAGGAAAGGGCATGAAGGGACTGGAACTTTCGGAAAGGTATTATCATGAATTCGGCGCGCCGATGCTGGAAAGCCGCTTTCCGGAGCTCCTGCCCGAAATCGCCGCAGGGCTTCTCGGCAGCGGGTCGGAGGTGCTCGGCTTTGATGACGAGAACTCTCAGGACCATGATTTTGAGCCGGGCTTCTGTATCTTCCTGCCGGGGGAGGAGCGTGTAAGCCGCCGCTCGGCCTTTCTTCTCGAGCGCGCCTATGCGGCGCTTCCGAAGGAATATCTCGGGTTTTCGCGCGGCTTTCTGAGCCCGGTCGGCGGAAACCGGCACGGGGTGATGCGGCTTTCGGACTTCCTCGCGGACCGGATCGGACCGGAAGCGGCCGGGCGGGCGCTGGATCCGATGAAAAGCGGCGAGGACATTCTGACAACCCGGGACTGGCTCAGCCTGCCGGAGCAGTATCTTCTGGAAATCACGAGTGGAAAGTTGTACCGGGATGACGGCGGACTTCTCACGGGTGTCCGCGAAAAGCTCGCGTACCTCCCGGAAGACATCCGGAAAAAGAAGCTCGCGGGAAACCTCCTCTACGCCGCGCAGTCCGGACAGTACAATTATGAGAGATGCCTTCTGCACGGCGAGGAAACCGCCGCCGCGATGACGCTCTTTTATTTCACGGAGGCGGCGCTTCGCTGCCTGTTCCTGCTTGCCGGAAAGTACCTGCCCTACTACAAGTGGCGCTTCCGGGCGCTGAAGGCGTGGACGCCTTACGGGGACTTTGATGCGGTATTCAGGAAGCTTCTTTCCGGGCCGAACGACACGTCGGAATCCGGGGAAAAGAAAGAACTGATCTTAGGTATTCTGACCCGGATTGTCACGGACGCCGGGCTTCCGAAGGAGACCGACCCCGGAGAGGCGGCTTACCTTCTGAATGACGAGATTGCGGACGGCGAAATCCGGAACCTGCACATCCTTACGGCGGTGAGAGAGAACTGAAAGCATGAAAAAAGGCGGTCTTTTTCGGGAAGACCGTCTTTTTTTTGTGATAAAGCGCTGAGCCGGCAGGTTCGTCTATATAAGTCCCATCGACTTCAGCACATAGATCCAGCCGAAGAGCGTGAAGAGGGACAGCGCGGTGGACACGGCGACAAAGTGGCCCGCAAGCTCGTCGTCGCCGCCCATATTCGCGGCCATGGTATAGGAGGAGACCGCTACGGGCGTGGCGAAGAAGATCAGTGCGACGAAGCGCTCGATGCCGGAAAAGCCGAGCGGCACGGAGACGAGGACGAGGGCGAGCGGAATCAGGACGAGCTTCAGCCCCATGGTGACGAGGATCGCCCGCATATTCTTGCCGAAGGCCGAGAAATGCAGCGTTCCGCCGAGAATAAAGAGCGAGAGCGGCGTCGTGAGATCCGCGAAGGCCTTGACGGGCTTGGCGAGAAAGACCGGCAGATCAAAGGGAAGCAGCAGGAACAGAGCGCCGGCGATGGCGCCGAGAATCAGCGGATTTGTCAGCACTTTTTTCAGCAGCTGCAGCGGCGAGGGTTTCTTGCCGCTGTAGTATTCGAGGACGACGACCGCGAGCACGTTGTAAATCGGCACGGTAAAGGAGACGCATAAAGAGGCCAGCATGTAGCCCTCGGTGCCGGAAACCGACTCGGCAAGCGGAAGCGCGAAGAGGATGGCGTTGCTCCTGAAAAGCGCCTGAATGATCACGCCCCGGCGCGGATTTTCCTTCACGAATACAGGCACCAGAAGGCAGGCGAGGATGAAAACCACCGCGAAGGCGCCGAGAAAGAAGATCAGGAAGCGGCCGGAGAGGGTCTTCCCGAGGTCCATTTGGGAGAAATTGTTGAACATCAGGATCGGGAAGAAGCATTTGAAAACGATCTGGTTCAGCTTCCGAAGAAAATCCTCGGTGACGATTTTGAAGCCGCGGACCGCATAGCCGAAGGCGATGTAGATAATAAAAGGAATTACGGCGTTCGCCGCAATCTGGAGATTTTCCATGAAGACACCTCTTTGGAGCAGAAAACTGTGGGGGGAGGGAGAAAGAGCGTCCGGACCCTCAGGACTCATTATCATGACTTTGAAGAAATTTGTCAAGGGCTTTTATTTCCCTGCTTCTTGACAGTAAATTGCGATGATGTTATGATGCTGACAAACGGAGTGAATCCCGGGCGGTTCGTGAAAAGGATGGGAGCGGCGTGTACGGCTCTTTCTTTCGCCCGGCATTCAAATCAATCCAACAGGAAAGGAAGATACCATGGACAAAAAAATCGTCGAACCCGGAAAGTATCTGGTGTACGCCGGCGGAAACTGCCTGGATGAAGCCGTATCGGCGGAAATCAATCTGTAAAGGAACCTAGAGAAAGCAGCAGATCCTATGAACTACCTAAGAAAGCTGAAAACCGCTGTCCTTTCTCCGCTTCGGGGCGGAAAAGGCTTTGATATCCGGAATATTCGGCCCGGCATGCTGGTCTATCTTCTTGCCTATGTCCTGGAGCTTGTGTTCTACTGCGTCCGCGGGCATTACATCTATGTGGAAACCCGCATGTTCGGGCTCTCCGGAAGTACGCTTGGCTATGCCTTCCATGTGGTCGGATCGCTCATTATCATGCTCCTTTGGAAGCCCCGCTTCAGGAAGCTGATCTATAGTTCGGTTTTCCTTTTCGCGGCGGGATTTCTTCCGGCGATCTTTGTGCCGGAAGGGACACTGAAGCTCATCCTGATCTGCTTCGGCATGGCGGGACTCGGCGGCGTCGTGAGTGCCTGCCGCTGCGGTTATGCCTTTGTCGCGAACAACACGGAGCGTCTCATAGGCATGTCCGTCATGATCATCCTGGTCGCCCTCATCCACCGGATGGACTGGAGCGGCATCGAAAACGTCTTTACGAACCGGGTGCTTCCCATCATCGTGATGGCGGGCCTCATCTTCTGCCTGCTGCGCTTTAAGGAAGGCGATTTTGAAGTGCGGGAGGAGACCGGCCCCGAAGACCGAAAGGGCCTGTACTGGGCCTTCGGCTTTTTCACGGCGTACTTTGCGGTGGACGGACTGATCTATGATCTTGCGAACACGGCACGGGAGACCAAGGCGGTTTTCATGGCGATCGGAATGATCGCGGCGGGGCTGCTGCTTTTCACGCTGATCGGCGTCCTGAAGCGGAATGTTCAAAGGGTCTGGAATCTGTTCTTCGTGCTGCTCCTTCTCGGCGCGGGCCTCGTGGCGATCCGTTCCTATGCAGAGCTGCCGCGCCTGCAGAACCTGACGCTCGGGCTCAGTGTGATCGGCTGGCCGCTCGCGATCTATATGCTCGCCTGCGCGCTGAACCGTTTCGCGAGCTACCGGCTTCTGAAACAGTGCACGCTGATCTTTGCGCTTCTGTCGCCGCTGACTTCGATGATGGATTATCTCGTGCAGGATCTCCTGCCGGAAAAACTTCAGCTTATCGGGCTCGGATATGCGGCGCTCTTCATCGTGCTCTACGTCCTCACGCTTCCCTACAGCACGAAGCATCTTTTCTCGCAGCTGTGGGTGGACGATATGAACGAGGCCGATATGAAGAAGCTTGCGGAGAAAGAAAAGGATCCCTTTGACGCCTACAATCTGACGCCGCGGCAGCGGGAAGTCTGCGAACACCTGCTGTCCGGAAAGACCTACCGGCAGACCGCGGCGGAGATGGGACTCTCGGAATCCACCGTCAAGATGCACGCGTCTGAGCTTTATAAGCGCCTCGGAATCCAGAGCCGCGTCGAGCTGTTCCGCATGTTCGGCGCGAAGTAGAATCATTGAATCTATCGTAAGCCCTCCCGTAAAAAGGAGGGCTTTTTTCGTGCAAAAACGAGCGGTATAGCCACACCTGTCCAAAAGTACGTATTGTTTTTGAGCGTATCTGATGTTATTTTCCAATTGCAGGCTGGAAAAGCAGTAAAAGGGGCTGCGTCTTTTTGTTATGCATAGAAACCTCTCGATGAGAGGAAAATACAAGGAGGAGAATATGAAGAAGTTGTTCATGTTGCTGCTTGCGGGAGTCATGGCACTTTCCTTAGCGGGATGTTCGGGATGCTCGATTCCGGGAACGGATCAGAAGGAGAGCACGACAGCAGCTCCGGCCGAAACTAAGAATGATACGGATACAAAATCTGACGAAGAGACTGAGGAAAAGACAGAGGCGAAAACGGATGCGCCCGCCGAGGGTGCAAAGCTTGACGGAAAGCTGCATCTCATTGATCTTGACGACAGGGATCTGTCCGTCCTTCGCGGCGTGGTCATCAAAGGCAACCAAGCCGGCACTGCGGACGGC
>CAMPAR010000112.1 GCA_946632055.1 uncultured Lachnospiraceae bacterium | reverse complement strand
CCGGAAGCTGTGGTATACTGTCCGGGAAGAAACCGAATGAAAGAAGATGGTTTTCATGAAACAAAAGCTGACAAAAGGAAGAATCATTTTCCTGATCGCCTGGATCCTGCTGATCCTGGTGATTCTGGCGGCGATCATTATCATCGGACCGTCCGGAAGCGAGGAGGAGAGCATCACGGAGGTCATGAAGGACGGCGTGCTTCATGACGTGAACAAGATGAGCTTCTTCGGGCTTTCGGTGAATCCCGCGGTGATTTCCGCCTATATCGTGACGGGCGTTCTGCTCCTTGCGGCGGCGCTGATCCGGATCTTTGCGATTCCGAAATTCCGGGACGTCCCGGGGAAATTCCAGAGCGTCATCGAAAAGCTCGTGGAATTCTTTTCGGATATGGCGAAGAGCAATTCGCCGCACCGGACCGGCTTCATCAGCGCCTATATTTTCAGCGCCGGCGTTTATATTTTCTTCAGCACGATTTTCGAGCTCTTCGGTATCCAGTGGTCCACGACTGCGGGTCACACGATGGCGCTTCCCGCGCCGATTGCCGACATCAACGCGGCGATCGCGATGGGCTTTATGACCTATGGCGTGATCCTCATTGCCGGCATCGTCGCAAACGGGCCGATGGGCGCCCTGAAGGTCCTGAAGGACTTTTCGCTTCCGATCTCGATGAGCTTCCGTCTCTTCGGCGCGCTGCTCTCGGGACTTCTCGTGACGGAGCTCGTGTACTACTATGTGAGCCTCAGCTTCGTGCTTCCGGTGGTGGTCGGCGTGCTGTTCACGCTGCTGCATGCGCTGATTCAGACCTACGTGCTCGCGACGCTCGCCTCCGTGTTCTATGGAGAAGCCGTCGAGCCGCGGAAGAAGAAGGAGCCTTCGAAGAAAAAGAAGAAGGCGGCGCAGGAAAATTCCTGATGAAAACAGCATGGAAATTCATCCGTTCTTATCGATATCATAGAAAAAAGAGGGTAAAAAAATGAAGAAGACAGCTTGGATGGCGGTTCTCGCCGCAGTGATGATGGCAGTTCTCACGTTATTTGCCGTGAAGGTACCGGTGAAGGCCGCGGAGGACGGCGGTCCCGGAATGCTGATCGCGACGAATGAGCCCGGCGGCCCCGGCGCGGTGCAGGAAGCGGACAATACGACCGGCACGAAGGCCATCGCGGCGGCGATTGTCGTGGGTCTTGCGGCAGCGGCCGGAGCTCTCGCGATGGGACTGGCGGTTGCGAAATCCAACGAATCGATGGCGCGTCAGCCTGAAGCCGCGAGCCAGATCAATTCGTCGATGATGCTCGGCATGGTATTTATCGAGACCGCGATCATTTACGCGCTGATCGTCGCGATTCTGATTATTTTCGTCCTGTAAAAAGGGCAAGAGGTAAGGGTATGCCACTCAATATCGATTTTGTGCAGATCCTGCTGCACGCGCTGAATTTCGTGATTCTGGCGGGAGGGCTTTCGTTCCTCCTCTTCAAGCCGGTTCAGAAGTTCATGCGCGAACGGAAGGAACGCTTTGAAAAGCAGGCGGAGGAGAATCAGCGCGCCGCTGAGGAAAACGCACAGCTCAAGGCGGAATACGAGAAGAAGATCGCGGACGCGGAGAGCGAAATCCTTAAGCTTCGTCTGGATGCGGAGCAGGAAGCGGCCGATCAGGCGAAGGCCTACCTCGATACCGCCAAGGAGAAGGCGGACGAGATGATCCGCACGGCGGAGCGGGAAGCCGAGGAGCATAAGGACCATATTCTGGAATCCGCGCAGACGGAGATCGGAGAGCTGGTTGTGGAAGCCACCCAGCGGCTTCTCAATGAGTCCGCGACCGAGGACCGCAGCCGGGATCTTTACGATGAGTTCCTGCGCGTGGCGAAAGAACAGTAAAACCGGCAGATAGGTGATTCGATGAATTCTGAAAAAGATTTTGATAACAGTCAGGAACAGCCGGTTCAGCCGCTTCGCGTGGAAATCCGCTGCCTTGTGCCGCCGACGGAAGAGCAGCGGCAGAAGATCGCTGACTTCATGAAGGAAAAATACAAAGCCGATCAGGCGGAGGTGGTGATTAAAAAGGATCCCTCCGTTGTGGACGGCTTTAATATTTTTGTCGGGGACGACAACTACGACTGGTCGACGCTCGGCCGGATCCGGCAGCTCAGAAAGTCCATTCAGTCGCTGCCGAAGGAGCGCGGCGTCGAGAATATCATCTCGCTTCTTCGCGAGGATATCCGCTCGTTCGAACTCGGCTCGGGCTACCAGCAGGTCGGCGAGGTGCTGACGGTCGGCGACGGAATCTGCCTGATCTCAGGCCTTAGGGAAGTCGAATACGGCGAGATCGTCCTGTTTGACTGCGGCATCAAGGGCATGGTCCAGGATATCCGCGCGGACGGAACGACAGGCATCGTCCTTTTCGGCGACGCGACGGACATTGTCGCCGGCTCCCGCGTCGTGAGAACGCGCCGCACGGCCGGCATTCCGATTTCGAACCGGATCCTCGGCCGGATGATTGATCCCTTAGGAAAGCCGATTGACGGCGGCGACGATATCGGTGCGAAAGAATACTTCCCGATCGAACGCCCCGCGCCCGGCATTATCGAGCGGAAATCCGTCTCGAAGCCGATGGAGACCGGCATTCTGGCGATTGACTCCATGTTCCCGATCGGACGCGGACAGAGAGAGCTTCTGATCGGCGACCGTCAGACGGGGAAGACCTCGATCGCGGTCGATACGATCCTGAACCAGAAGGGCAAGAACGTCGTCTGCGTCTACGTCGCGATCAGCCAGAAGGCAAGCTCGGTCGCAAAGGTGGTAAATACGCTGAAGAAGGCCGGCGCCATGGACTATACCGTGATCGTCAGCTCTCCGGCGAGCGACTCGCCCTCCATGCAGTATATCGCGCCTTACGCGGGCTGCGCGGTGGCGGAGTATTTTATGTACCGCGGGCGGGATACGCTGATTATCTACGACGACCTGTCGAAGCACGCGGTGGCCTACCGGACGATCAGACTGCTTCTCGAGCGCGCGCCGGGAAGAGAAGCCTATCCGGGCGACGTGTTCTACCTGCATTCGAGGCTTCTCGAGCGCTCGGCGCAGCTGTCGGACGCGCTCGGCGGCGGCAGTATGACGGCGCTTCCGATCGTCGAAACGCAGGCGGGCGATGTCTCGGCCTACATTCCGACGAACGTCATCTCGATTACCGACGGTCAGATTTTCCTGGACAGCGAGCTGTTCTACGCGGGACAGCGGCCGGCCGTGAATGTGGGACTTTCCGTGTCCCGTGTCGGCGGCGCGGCGCAGTACCCGGTGATGAAAAAGTCCGTCGGCTCGGTGCGTCTCGATCTTGCGCAGTACCGGGAAATGCAGGTCTTCTCGCAGTTCGGCTCGGATCTTGACGAGTCCACGACCCGCCAGCTGCAGTACGGCGCGGGTCTGATGCAGCTTTTAAAGCAGCCGAACCAGTCGCCGCTTGCCCTGCACGAGCAGGTGATCCTGCTTCTCACGGCACAGGCCAGGATGTTCATCGATATTCCGAAGGAGAAGATCCCGGCGGCCGCGAAGGCGCTTCTTCGGCGCTTCAACGAGCACCATAACTCGCTGTGTCTGCAGATTGATCATGAACCTGTCTACTCGGAGGAGCTGAAGACGCGGATTCTCGAACACGCCGCGCACTTCTTCCGGGAGTATAAGTAGAAAGGAACCAGGAATGCCCAGCGCTTCGGAACTCAAAATCCGAATCAACAGTATCAGAGAGACGAAGAAGGTCACGGACGCGATGTACATGATCTCCTCCGTCAAAATGCAGCGCGCAAAAAGGGAAAACGAGAAGACGCGTCCGTATTTCAACGCGCTCCGTGAGGAAATCGGCGAGCTTCTGGAGAATATTCCGGAGAACCGAAACCGCTACTTTAAGAACATGGACCCGGAGGGAATCCGCGGGCGGGCGATCCTTCTGATCACCGCCGACCGGGGGCTGTCCGGCGCCTATAACCAGACCGTGATCCGCGCGGCCGAGGACCGGCTGAAGGAGCATGATGATTTTCTGTGCTTCATCGTCGGCGAGTACGGCCGGCAGAGCTTTGCCGCGAAAAAGCTTCCCTTTGTTCCGGACTTCAGCTATGCGGCGCAGTTCCCGACGATCAGGGAAGCGCAGAGAATCTGTACGGATCTTCTCCGGTATTATAATTCCGATCGCGTGGACCAGATTGAGATCATCTATACGCACAGTACGGCACTTGGCGCCGGAGATGTGAAAAGGCGCATCCTGCTCCCGCTCGAGCGCGCCGATTTCTACGGGTCGGAACACCCGGAGCTCAATATCGGGAAGGAATACTATCCGGACCCCGACACGGTGCTGTCGGATATTGTGCCGCCGTACCTTACGGGCTTCATTTACAGCGCGCTCGTGGACAGCTACTGCAGCGAGCAGCAGGCCCGGATGAGCGCCATGAATACCGCGGGGAAGAATGCCGAGGAAATGCTGAAGAAACTGCAGATCCAGTACAACGGCATCCGGCAGGCGGCGATTACGAACGAAATGATTGAAATCACCTCGGGCACGAAGGCGCTGAAAAGCCGCCGGAAGGAGAAAATTCCGGAAGCGGTTTCGTGAGCGGAGCGGATTTTCGAAAAGGTGGACTAAGAATGGAGAAACAGGAATTACAGAATCTGAATCAGGGCGTGATTCTCGGCGTCAGCGGACCGGTGGTCGACGTGTTTTTCGAGAACCGCAGACTGCCGAAAATCCGGGAGGAGCTCTTTGTCGTTATCCGAAAGAATCGCCGCGTGATGGAGGTTGCCCAGCACCTTTCCGCCACGATGGTGCGCTGCATCATGCTCGGCGCTTCCGAGGGGCTGCACCGGGACATGAAGGTCTACGCGTCCGGCTCCCCGATCCGCGTGCCGGTC
>CAMPAR010000111.1 GCA_946632055.1 uncultured Lachnospiraceae bacterium | reverse complement strand
GCTGTCAAAGACGGGATTATATTACAAGCCTCTCCCGGTGTCAAGCGTAAATCCTTAAATTTCCTGAAGATTTGGCCTGAAATCCGGGAAAACAAGGCTTTTTTTCGATTTTATCCTTATGAGCGCCGAGAATATCCGGAGCGGGTCACTCGTATTTGACGAAGCCCTCTCCAAGCACCTCCCGGGCATCCATGACGATCATAAAAGCCCGCGGATCAATGTCGTAAACAATTTCCTTTAATCGGACGATTTCCTTCTTGTTCAGCGCGACAAAGAGCATATTTTTTTCTTCGCGGGAATACATGCCTTCTGCATGCAGCGCCGTAGCGCCGCGGTCAATCTCGTGCATGATGAGATCCGCGATCTCCCTGTAACGATCTGAAACAATATAAACACCCTTTGCAAATTTGCTGCCTTCCAGCACCATATCCGAAACCTTGGCGCTGATGGCTACCGCAATGATGGAATACAGTCCGATCCGAAGGCTGAAGGTCAGAAGGCCGCCGAGGATGATGATGCCGTCCAGAACCTGCATAATCTGCGGAATGGAGTAATATTTGATCAGCTTCTCGTGGATCAGGGCGGCTGAGGTATCCGTTCCGCCGGTCGTCGTGTCCACATAGAAGATCAGCCCGAGGCCGACGCCGTAGATAATTCCTCCGAACACCACCTGCAGAAGGAGATCCGGCTCCGGGACGATGGGCCGCGCGGGAATGATGGCGAGGAAGGCGGTGAAGACCGAAGTGGAGAAAACCGTTCGTTTGATAAATCCCCAGCCTTTAATCCGCCAGGCAACGATAAACAGCGGAATATTCAGAACGAGCGTCGTCGCCCACAGCGGGATCTTGCCGCCGCTCAGATACTTTACGATGATTGCAACGCCGGAGAATCCGCCGAGCACGATTCCCGAAGGATCAAATACCATGTTCGTCATGGCAGCCATCAGGAAATCTCCGGTCACAATGAACAGAATCACCCGGAGCCTCCTGTGCTTCGCTAAAAATTTCATCTCAAAATCCCCGTCAAAAATATTTGAAAATATTTTTCTGAATAGGAAACGTCTGAAACCCGCATATTTCCTTGGAAAACAGTGTTTTCTACACAA
This sequence comes from uncultured Lachnospiraceae bacterium, assembly GCA_946632055.1. Lineage (GTDB taxonomy): Bacteria > Bacillota > Clostridia > Lachnospirales > Lachnospiraceae > UBA1267. Next base: position 3,964 of record CAMPAR010000111.1, on the reverse strand, counting down.
AAGAATATACAAAATATCAGACATCCTGTTCCTTGATTTTGCTAAAACAATCTGTTATAATTCAGTCACAAATACAAAAACCCCTTATTTAGGGAGAAGGAGGTCCTTTTTATGGCTAAAAAATTGCCCGAAAACCAGAACAACGAAAACGATCCCCGTAATGACAAAGATCGCGAACTGGAAGAGAAGATGCTCTCGGGAATTTACTCCCCGCGGCGCCGGGATCTGATCCTGAAGGATCCGGCCACGCTCACCGTCGGAATGCGGCTCCGACGCGAACGGTATCTTCGGAAATGGTCCCAGGAGAAAATGGCCGCGTATCTGGGGATTTCATCGAGCTATCTCGGGGCGCTGGAACGAGGAGAAAGGATCATGTCGAGCGCGATGTACAGCAAATTCCATTTCCTGCTGAACCTGTCCTACGACTATCTTCACGACGGGATCCAGCTTTCCGGCGAGTCGATTTCCCAGTATGTGCGCGAATCCACGAATTACAGCCTGCGTCACAATATCGATGTCCTGCTGGGCGTCTGTACGGAAGAGGAACTGGAAGTCTGCTACGAAATGATCCATTCCTTTCTGATCCGGCACCGAAAGAAGACCTACGACTTCGAAAGCAGCCGCGCGAAGCGCCGCGACTCCCGCTTTGCCCAGAGCATCCCCGAATCCGAGCTCTCTCCAAACGACCCGGATGACGATGACCCGGACGATGATGAGCCGCTCATGGCGCCGATTCCCCGTTAATCAGACAGCCGGGTAATCTCTTTTTCACCAATCCGGATCTTTCCTGCCTTCAGCAGAGATCCCAAAGCCTTTTTAAATCCGTTTTTACTCATCTCAAGTTCACGCCGGATGATTTCCGGTGATGCACTTTCCGAAAACGGCAGCATTCCGCCGTATTCTTCCATTTTTTTCAGAATCGTTTCGGCATCCGCCGAGATCTGTTCAAAATCGCGCGCCCGGACAGAAAGATCCAGCTTGCCGTCCTTACGCACACGCACGACCCGTCCGGAAACCTCTTCGCCGAGCCGGAATCTGTGAAACACCTGCTGGGATGGAATCAGGCCGAAAATCATCCGTTTCGGATCCGCTTCCTTCGGATATACCGCGACGAAAGCGCCGAAGTTCTTCTCGGTACGGTAAACGACTCCGCTGAAATCATCCTGTTCTCGGAACTCCTGCTTTCCCGCCGGAGACAGGCGGTCATAGACGCGCGTCGTGGCGGACAGCCGTCCGGAACGGTCCAGGTACATGTATGCCAGAACCTTCTGATGAACCTCCAGGGGTTCTTCCTGCTCCTGGAAGGGCACAAAGAGATCTTTCTCAAGACCCCAGTCAAGAAAAGCGCCAAGCTTTGTCACGGCCTTTACTTCAAGATAGGCAAATTCACCGAGCTGTATCTTCGGGGTATGGGTCGTGGCAATCGGGCGGTCTTCGGAATCCCGGTAAATAAAGACCCGGATGCTATCGCCGGTTTTCAGCCCGTCAGGCAGCTGTTTTTTAGGAAGCAGGATGGAGGGCTGTTCTTCCTGCGGCCCGGTGCTTTCTTCTTTTCCGAGATAGACGCCGAAGTCCGTCTCGCGAAGAACCATCAGGGTTTCGTATTCACCGATATGAAAATCTGTTTTAATCATGGTTGTTCCGTCCTTTCTGTCCGGGCTCATCGATCAGAGCCCAAATGCATCGGAAGCGGCTCTATTGGCAGCACGCTTTCCTCTTTCTCAGAAAAGGGAAAGGCAGTAGAAAGCTACTGCCTTTCCCCTTGCATCTGTGATCAGGGAGGAGCCGCAGACTGCTGTGCTCCGTCCCTTCCTATGCTTCGGCTTTTCAGGCGCGCAGCGCCTTCAGGCCTCTTCAAGTCATCTTACTGTTCCGCAACCTCTCTTGCGTACATTTCCTTGAGCTCTTCGAGGTGCTTATAACGAAGGACCGCATTCTTGGCAGCCTTGTCAAACAGCTTCTCGGCACGCTCCGGGAACGAACGGGTCAGAGACGAGTAACGAGCCTCGTTCAGGATGAACTCCTTGTAATCTGCGGTTGCAGGCTTGGAGTCGATCGTGAAGGGGTTCTTGCCCTCTGCCTTGAGCGCCGGGTTGTAACGGAACATGTTCCAGTAGCCGGCCGCTACGGCATTTCTCATTTCCTTCTGGCAGTTGACCATGCCGCCCTTGATGGAGTGCATCTCACACGGAGCATAGCCGATGATGAGGGACGGGCCGTGGTAAGCTTCCGCTTCCTTCATTGCCTTCAGAGTCTGGTTCTGGTCTGCGCCCATAGCGATCTGAGCTACATAGACGTAACCGTAAGACATAGCGATTTCAGCCAGGCTCTTCTTCTGGATTTCCTTACCGGCTGCCGCGAACTGTGCGACCTGACCGATCTGGGAAGCCTTGGAAGCCTGTCCGCCGGTATTGGAGTAAACTTCGGTATCGAATACCATGACATTGACATCCTCACCGGAAGCCAGTACATGATCGAGTCCGCCGAAGCCGATATCATATGCCCAGCCGTCGCCGCCGAAGATCCATACGGACTTCTTGGCAAGATATTCATGGTTGTCCACGATATCCTTCGCCGGTGCACAGTCAGCCGCGATCTTCGCTGCTTCTTCGCAGACCTTCTTCGCCGCTGCGCCGTTCTTCTCGCCGTCGTCAAGCGTAGCAAGATATTCTTCTGCAGCTGCCTTGAAGGATTCCGGAGTGCCCTCTGCCGCGCAGATGGTCTCGATATCGCTTACCAGACGGTTGCGGATCGCCTTCTGGCCGAGGTACAGACCGAAGCCGTGCTCCGCGTTGTCTTCGAAGAGGCTGTTCGCCCATGCCGGACCGTGGCCTTCCTTGTTGACGGTGTACGGAGACGTAGCTGCCGGGCCGCCCCAGATGGAAGAACATCCGGTTGCGTTCGAAACATACATTCTGTCGCCGAAGAGCTGAGTGATGAGTCTCGCGTAAGAGGTCTCTGCACAGCCTGCGCAGGAGCCGGAGAACTCAAGGAGCGGCTTCTTGTACTGAGACTGGATGACGTTCGCCGTGCCTGTAAGTTCAGGCTTCTCGGTAACTTCAGCCACACAGTAGTCGAAGACCTTCTGCTCGTCAAGCTGCGATTCCATCGGAACCATGGTGAGCGACTTCGTCGGGCATTCGCCTACGCAGACGCCGCAGCCCATACAATCCAGAGGAGATACCGTCATCGTGAACGCATAGCCGGCCTTCTTGGCAAGCGCTGCCTTCGCTGCGTAGCGGATGTTCTCCGGAGCCTTGGCCTGCTCTTCTTCGGAAAGAGCGAAGGGGCGGATCGTAGCGTGCGGGCAGACAAATGCGCACTTGTTGCAGGCCACACAGGTCTCTGCATTCCATGCGGGGATCATGACTGCTACGCCGCGCTTTTCAAATGCGGAAGCGCCCTGCTCGAAGGTGCCGTCAGCGTGATCAACGAAAGCGGAAACCGAAAGGCTGTCGCCGTCCATCTTGCCGACCGGGTTCATGATCTTCTCAACCTGCTTTGCCACTGCGGAAGCATCCTCAGCGACAGCAGCCGGAGCCTCGTCCACCGCGTTCTTCCAGTCTTCCGGAACGTCGATCTTGACGTATGCGGTCGCACCGGCGTCGATGGCAGCCTCGTTCATCTTAACGATTTCGATGCCCTTCTTCATGAACTTCTGAGCCTTTTCCTTCAGGTAGCCGATGGCTTCCTCTTCCGGAAGAACCTTGGCGAGGCTGAAGAAAGCAGACTGAAGAACGGTATTCGTACGCTTGCCGAGACCGATCTGCTGAGCAAGGTCGATAGCGTTTACCGTGTAAAGCTGGATATTGTTGTTGGCAATGTATCTCTTGGCTTCTGCGTTGAGATGGTGAGAGAGCTCCTCTGCATCCCACTGGCAGTTGATCAGGAATACGCCGCCCGGCTTCACATCGTTGACCATCTTGTAGCCCTTGGTAACATAAGACGGATTGTGGCAGGCCAC
>CAMPAR010000110.1 GCA_946632055.1 uncultured Lachnospiraceae bacterium | reverse complement strand
TCGGCGAATCCATCGCGGAATACGCGGCCTCCTTCAACGGAACCCTGCCGTATGTGTGGGGCGGGGCTTCGCTTCGAAGCGGCGCGGACTGCTCGGGCTTTGCGGCGCAGATCTACGCGCACTTCGGATTACTGGATCAGGGCGCGGCGAACGTGCACGCCTACGACTCCAGCGCGCTGCGTTCCGTGGGAACCGGCGTCAGCCTGTCGCAGATCCAGCCCGGCGACCTCGTCTGCTACAACGGACATGTGGCGATTTATTACGGAAACGGCCTCTGCGTGAATGAACCCGCGCCGGGACGCTACTGTGAGTTTGACAGTTTATACATGCTGCCGATTATTACAATCCGCAGACTTCATTAAAGGATAGATAAAGGTATGGTTTTCTCCAGTCTTCTTTTTATTTTCGCGTTTCTTGCGCCGCAGCTTCTGATCTATTTCCTGCTTAAAGATCCGAAGCAGCGGAATATCGTCCTTCTCGTTTTTTCCCTTGTTTTCTACGCCTGGGGCGGGCCGGTGTACCTGCTGCTTCTCGTGATCGAGTGCTTTACGAGCTGGTTCACGGCGCGGGAAATCGAGCGGACGGAATTCCCGAAGCTGAAGAAAGGCTGGCTGATTCTTGAATGCGTGGTGATGATCGGACTGATCTTCATCTTCAAGTATACCGGATTCTTTGCCTGGAACCTGCAGAAGATTTTCGGATGGCCGAAGGTGATTCCGGAAATCGTGCTTCCGATCGGCATCTCCTTCTATACCTTCCAGCTCCTGTCCTATGTCGTGGACGTGTACCGGGGCGAAGTGGAAGCGCAGCCGCGGTTCTGGAAGGTGCTGCTGTACGCGAGCCTGTTCCACCAGTGCATCGCCGGACCGATCGTCCGTTACAAGACGGTCGCTGACGAGATCGACCACCGGGAGATCACAACGCGCGATATCGCGGAGGGCGTACGGCGCTTTTCCGTAGGCCTCGCGAAGAAGGCGATTCTCGCGAACGGCTGCGCGACGATTGCGGACAAGCTGGCGCCGCTTTCGGCGGAGCAGATGTCGTCCGTACACGGCGCGGGACTGTGGCTCGGCATGTTTGCCTATATGCTGCAGATCTACCTCGATTTTTCCGCCTATTCCGATATGGCGATCGGCATGGGGCGCATGGTCGGCTTCCACTATCTGGAGAACTTTGACTACCCCTATACTGCCGGAACCGTCCAGGATTTCTGGCGGCGGTGGCATATTTCACTGTCCACCTTCTTCCGCGATTATATCTATATTCCCTTAGGCGGAAACCGGAAGGGGAAGGGGAGGACCTATATCAACATGCTGGTCGTCTGGTTCCTCACGGGACTCTGGCACGGCGCAAGCTGGAACTACATTCTGTGGGGCCTGTACTACTTTGTGTTCCTGTCCTTCGAGCGGCTGTTCTTCGGCGATGTTCTGAAGAGAAGCACGCTGACAAAGGCACTCGGACATGTCTATACGCTGTTTGTGGTGTTCTTCGGGTGGGTGCTGTTCCGCTACACGGATTCCAAAATGCTCTTCGAGGTTCTGAAGGGCATGTTCGGAATCGGACACAGCTTTGGCTCTCCGGAAGCGGGCTCGATGCTGATCAATAATATCTTCTTCCTGATTCTGGCGGTCGTCGCGGTGCTCCCGGTCGGAAAGAAGCTCCGCGAGATGCTGCGAAAGGAAACCTGGAAGAATCAGCAGCTTATCCTGTATAATGCATTGAATGCGATTGACGCTGTCCTGCCGGCGCTCCTCATGGTTCTGTCGGTCCTGGCGCTTGTCGGGAACAGCTATAATCCTTTCCTGTATTTCCAGTTCTAAGGAGAAAGGAGGACAGGGATGGAACAAGAAACCAAGAAAAAACAGAAAAAACGCACTTATTTCTTCCGTACGCTCTGCATCATGCTCTTTTCGGCGGTGCTGGCGCTCGGATTCGTCCTCGGATGCATCCTGTTTCCGTTAAGACCCACGGAATCCCAGCTGGAGAACCGGAAGCTGACGCAGTTCCCGAAGTTCACGATGGAGAGCTTCCTTTCGGGTGATTTCACCTCCGGAATTTCCACCTGGTTCGCGGACACCTTCCCGATGCGGGAGGGCCTTTTAAAGGCGGAGATGAACCTGCAGAACCTGTACGGCTTCCGGAAGGATTCGATTTCGGCCATCGCGGACGGAGACGACGTTCCGGATATCGACGACATTCTGGCCTCGATGGATGAAGAGGAGACGGTTCCGCCCGAAACTTCGGAAACGCCCGAAACGCTTCCGACGGAGACTGCGGCTGAAACCGGGACGGAGCCTGTGACGGAGACCGAGGAAAGCACGACGGAGGAAACCCAGACGGAGCCGGAATCCGTCAACGGCGAGGAAATGTACCGCATGAACCCGCAGGAAGCAGGCGCGGTCAATGTCAAGGATCTTGTCGGCTACTGCGTGTACGGCTTCAACCGCGCCGCTGCCGATCAGTACGCGATCCACGTCGGCAAGGTGGCGGAGCTCCTGAAGGGAAAGGCCCGCGTCTTTGAACTGCTGATCCCGAACAACTCGGCGATCATGCTCGACGATGAAACCAAGGCCGCCTGGAAGCTGCTGGACGAAAAGAAGGTCATCCAGTATTTCAAGGCGATGACCTATCAGCAGAGCAAGGAAGTGAAGTACGTGGAGATCTACGACACGCTGGCGGCTCACGCAAGCGAGTACCTCTACTTCAAGACCGACCACCACTGGACCATGCTCGGCGCGTATTACGCCTACGTCTGCTACTGCGAGCAGGCCGGAATCACGCCGCACGCGCTCTCGGATTACACGGTGGTGGACTCCGGACCCTTCCTCGGAAGCTACTACAAGACGAACGGATACGCCCAGCTGCAGGACAATCCGGACACCTGCATCGGCTACGAGCCGGTGTCGACGAACGATTTCTCCTTCTATGACCGGGACGCCGGAACGATGCGGAACGGAAAGCTCGTCCGGAATATGAGCGAATTTGACATCGCGCTGAAGTACCAGGGCTTCATCTACGGCGATACGGCCTATTCCGAAGCGCACAATCCGAATCTTTCCGACGGATCCTGCTGCATCGTGGTCAAGGAGAGTTTCGGCAACTGCTTCGCGCCTTTCCTGATCGACCACTACGAGACGCTGATTGTCATTGACTACCGTTACAATACCGACAGCCTCGTGGAACTCGCCTGGAAATACGACTCGCCGGACATTATCTTCTGCAACAACCTCGAGGCGATTTCCGATCTCTACGTCATGGAGCAGCTCGGAGACAACTGCCGGTAAAAGGATCATTTCCGGAAAAACCCAATATCTTGTGTTTTGGACTTGACAAGACAACAAAATATGCTATACTTGGAACTGCCCGCGAAAATCCGCGGGCAGTTCGTTCTTTGTGAAGGAGAGTAAGAGTCATGCAGATCAGCGGCTTACAGAAGATGACGCTTTTGGATTTTCCCGGCAAGGTGGCCTGCACGGTATTCACGGGCGGCTGCAATATGCGCTGTCCCTTCTGCCACAACGCGCTTCTCGTGAAGGAGGCGGCGGATCTCGAGGTCATTCCGGAAGAAACGGTGCTTTCGTATCTCGAAAAACGCCGGGGAATTCTCGACGGCGTCGCGATCACCGGCGGAGAGCCCCTTCTGTGGCCGAAAACACGCGATTTTATCGAAAAAGTCCGCGCGCTCGGGTTTCTTGTCAAGCTGGACACAAACGGCTCAAAACCGGCCTTTTTGAAAGAACTGGTGCGTGACGGCCTTCTCGACTACGTGGCGGTCGATATCAAGAACTCGAAGGAGAAGTACGCGGCGACCTGCGGCGTTCCCGGCTTTGACCTCGCGCCGGTGGAGGAGACGGTGGAATTCCTGCTGTCGGACCCGGTGCCCTACGAGTTCCGGACGACCGTGGTTTCGGAGCTTCACGAGGTGTCGGACTTTGTGAAGATCGGGGAGTGGATCCGCGGCGCTGAGAAGTACTTCCTTCAGGCCTTCGTAAGCCACGAGGAGCTTGTCGGCTCGGAGCCGTTGCATGCCGCATCGAAGGAAGAGATGGAAGCGATGCTTGAAGCTGTGAAGCCCTATGTCGGGGAAGCGTCGATCCGGGGGCTCTGACGAAGAGAGAAACGGGCGTCCGCTCATCAAAAGGGTGCGCCGGAAAATAAAACAAAACTTTTCGGTTTTTTGCGGGGACAGGTCCGTAAATCGGGGAGGAGCCGTCTGAAAGAATGTTAAATTCAGCGCGTCTCGGGAGAACGAACACAAGATCTTGTGGTTTTCTTCTTGACAAAACACTACAGAGTGTTGTATATTTATTTACGTTCCCGCTTCGTCCCGGGAGCGCCTGAAAAAGAGTATGAATGACCGCGCGCATTTCTTAAGAGTGCGGGGCGGTCAAAAGAAGCACAAAAGGGCATATAGATTTTTAGTTATTTGAAAAGGGGTATGGAGAGATGTACAGAGTAGTAAAGAGGGACGGAAAGACCGTCGATTTCAACATCAGCAAGATTACAAATGCCATTACAAAGGCTTTCGACGCCTGTGAGCTGCAGTATCATCCGGATGTGATCGACTTCCTCGGACTGAAGGTGACGGCCGATTTTGAGTCGAAGATCCAGGACAATCAGGTCACGGTCGAGCAGATTCAGGATTCGGTGGAGTCGGTACTGATCCGCGCGGGCTACGACGAGGTCGCAAAAGCCTACATTCTTTACAGAAAGCAGCGCGAGCGCTTCCGTAATCTCTCGACGACGCTTCTCGACTACAAGCAGGTCGTCGACAACTATCTGAAGGTCAACGACTGGCGCGTGAAGGAAAACTCCACGGTGACCTACTCGGTCGGCGGTCTGATCCTGTCGAACTCCGGCGCGATCACGGCGAACTACTGGCTGTCGGAGGTCTATGACGAGGAGATCGCGAACGCGCACCGGAACGTCGACCTGCACATTCACGACCTCTCCATGCTGACGGGCTACTGCGCCGGGTGGTCCCTGAAGCAGCTGATCCAGGAAGGCCTCGGCGGCATTCCGGGCAAGATTACCTCCAGCCCGGCAAGCCATCTGTCGACCCTCTGCAACCAGATGGTCAACTTCCTCGGCATCATGCAGAACGAATGGGCG
>CAMPAR010000109.1 GCA_946632055.1 uncultured Lachnospiraceae bacterium | reverse complement strand
CATCACCTTTTGACCTTACCATCATATTATTACGCGGACGGTAAAACAGGAGAAAGATTATCATGGCAAAGAAAGCGAGAGTATCGGTCAATCCTGATTTTAAGATCGGCGGTATTTCCAAGAGACTCTACGGCGCCTTTATGGAGCCGATCGGGTCCATTGTCTACGGAAACATGTACAATCCGAAGCATCCGACAGCCGATGAGCAGGGCTTTCGAAAAGACTGGATCGAGGCGCTGAAGAAAACCGAGGTCCCTGCGGTCCGGCTTCCGGGCGGCAATTTCGTCTCCGGCTGGGACTGGAAGGATTCGATCGGCCCGAAGGAGCAGCGGAAGGAGCACCTTGATCTTGCCTGGCATCAGTACTATCCGAATGACGTCGGTCATGACGAGTATCTGCAGTGGGCGGAAAAGGTCGGCGTCGAGCCGATGTACACGATCAACCTCGGCACGGGAGATATCAACGACGCGATCTACAACGTGGAGTATACCAATCACGCGGGCGGCACATACTGGTCGGAGCTTCGTAAGAAAAACGGCCATGAGAAGCCCTACGGCGTCAAGGTCTGGTACCTCGGCAACGAGATGGACGGCCCCTGGCAGGTGGCGTCCTGGGAGAAGGATCCGAAGGCCTACGGCGTTCTTGCCAATGAAACCTCCAAAGCCATGAAATGGGTGGACGGCAGCATCGAAACCGCGGTATGCGTTTCGAGCTCCCCCGATTTACGGCACTATCCGGACTGGGACCTGCAGGTCCTGAAGGAGTGCTACAATGCCGTCGACTACATTTCCATGCACCACTATCAGTCGGCGGAAATCGGCAACTACGCGCAGCTCATGGCGGCTTCCCGCTATTATGAGGACTATATCCGCACGGAAATCGGCCTCTGCGATTATGTGCAGGCGCTGATGCGCTCCCCGAAGGTCATGAAGCTCTCCCTCGACGAATACGGCGTTTTCCCGCAGCCGAAGGGCAAGATCCATTTTGGCCGGGAGGCCTATATCGAGCCGGGCACGCATTACGCCTTCGATCCGCAGCGCGGCTATATCCGCCACGATCCGGACAACATGCCTTCCCGTTCCTTCCCGCCGATGAATCCGATGCTGATGGCGCTCGGAAACGCGGGCGTCATTCTGGAAATGCTCCGTCACGCGGACCGCATCAAGATCGGCTGTATGACCTCCGGTCTCGGCGTGGCGGCTGCCTGCGATCACGACCACTGCTTCACGATCCCCGCATATTACCCCTACGCAGAGCTCATGAAGTACGGTCACGGCATTTCGCTGAAGACCGCCGTCGAATGCGAGAAGTACGATCTCGAGAGCTTCGCGCTTGACGATACGCACAAGTATCATGAGCAGGACCAGGTGGACTTCGTTGATTCCGCCGCGGCCTACGATGAAGCGACAGGCGAGCTTACGGTCTTCGTGATCAACCGCGACTGGGAGGACACGGCCGACTTCACGCTGGATGTGACCGGCCTTTCAGGCTACAGATTCGAGGGCCACAGCGAAATGTTCGCAGAAGAGGGCATGAGTGAAGAGGACGCGGCAAAGCTTGCGCCGCTTCCGGCCGCCGATACCGTCTGCAGCGATATGAAGGTCCGGGCGGAGCTGAAGCCGCTTTCCTGGAACGTCTTCCGCTTTACAAGAGCATAAGTTTGTTTCTTCTCGGGCAGGGCCGGAAACCCTGAATTCGAAAAACACCCGCCGATTCTCCAAAAACCGGCGGGTGTTTGCTTGACCTTTCAGTTCTGCCTTGGCGGAATCTGCGCCAGCACGCGGAAAGAATCGGGAACGGTTTCTATTTGAAAAAATACAGTTTTATGATATACTGCGTGATGGATGCCGTAAATTCACGGAAAAAGAGTGAAGCGGGCGGAGCGGCAGAGAAATAAGAACCTATCGCTTTCTCGAGTCAGGTCAGATGGGGATCAGCCGCCTGTTATTCATTTATCAATAGCAAGGAGAAAGAGGTTCAGATGAAAGTTGCAGTCACTTATGACAACGGAGAGGTGTTCCCTCATTTCGGACACACAGAGCAGTTTAAGGTGTATGAGATTTCAGGCGGGAAGGTGGTTTCCTCGGAAATCATCGGATCCGACGGAGCCGGGCATGGAGCGCTCGCGGCGCTTCTGGCGGACAAGGCGATCGACGTCCTGATCTGCGGCGGCATCGGCGGGGGAGCGGTAGCTGCTTTATCGGAGCAGGGGATCGAACTCTATGCCGGCGCTTCTGGCAGTGCGGACGCGGCCGTTGAAGCCTATCTTCGCGGAGAGCTCGAAAATACCGGCGCAAACTGCGATCATCACGGAGAAGGGCATTCCTGCCACGATCATGAAGGCGGCTGTCACGGCGGCTGTGAAAAAGGAGCTTCCGGGAGCGATTCGGGATCGGCTCTTTCGGGACGGAATGTCGGGAAAACCTGCCGGACGCATTACCGCGGAACCTTCAACGACGGCACGCAGTTCGATTCGTCCTACGACCGCGGGGAACCGCTGGAGTTTGTCTGCGGCGCGGGCATGATGATTCCGGGCTTTGACGCTGCTGTGGCGGATATGGAAGTCGGGGAGATCCGGCAGGTTCATCTGATGCCGTCAGAGGCCTACGGGGAAGCGGATCCGGAGGCGGTGTTTACCGCTCAGATTGCGATGGTCCCGGGTTCGGAGGACCTGGAAGTGGGGCAGAAGGTTTATCTGCAGAATGCCTACGGACAGCCGGTTCCGGTGATGGTGGCGGCGAAGGACGAAACGACCATCACCTTTGACGCGAACCACGAAATGGCCGGGAAAGAGCTGAACTTCTCCATCGAACTGGTCGAGGTCGTGGAATAATCTGAAACAGAATAGTTTATAAATAAAACAGGCCTTCCGATGCGGGCAGGATGAAAACCCTGCGTCTTCGGAAGACCTGTTTTTTATGCGGCCGTAAAAAGGTTTTTGCCGTAAAAAGCTTGTTTTACGGTCTGTTCAGTGTGCCGTCGGGACGGCGGCAGTTTGTCCACTGGGGAAGCGCCTCGCTGCAGGGGAACTTCGCCGCCAGCTTCTCATCGATGTCGATGCCGAGGCCCGGATTGTCGTTCGGGTAGACGTAGCCCTTCCGAAGCTCCGGACAGCCGGGGAAGACTTCCTTGATGGTGTCGCTGAAGCCGGCCCATTCCTGAATGCCGAAATTCCAGCTCGATACATCGAGATGGACGTCGGCCGCGTGTCCGACGGGCGAGGTATCGCCGGGGCCGTGCCAGGCGGTCCTGACGCCGAAGGCCTCGCAGACGGATGCCAGCTTCTTCGCGGGCGTGATGCCGCCGATCTGGGAGACGTGGCAGCGGATAAAGTCGATCAGATGCTCCGAAATCAGCTTCATGTACTCGTTCGGGTTGTTGAACAGCTCGCCCATCGCGATTGGCACCGCGGAATGCATGCGCATGGTCCTGAACCACTCCACCTGTTCGGGCGGAAGCGGATCTTCATAGAAGAAGGGGCGGTATTTCTCCAGTTCCTTCGCCAGATGCACCGCGTTGATCGGATCGAGATGCTCATGCACGTCGTGGCAGAATTCAATGTGATCGCCGAAGCGCAGCCGCATGTACTCGAAAAGCTTCGTCACAGAGAGCTCGTAGCCTAAGGGATCATAGTACGCGCCGTCGCAGGCGCCTTCCGGGCGCAGAGACTCGATATAGCTGTCACCGTGATTTCCGCCGTAGCCGCCGTGCTGGATGCGGATGACCTGCAGACCGTCCTCGATGTATTGCTGGACCTTGTCGCCGACTTCCTCGAGGGTGCGCCCGTCCGCGTGGCGGTAGACGCGCGCGGCTTCCCGCACCTTGCCGCCGAGCAGGTTGTAGACCGGCGTATTCAGCATCTTGCCCTTGATGTCCCAGAGCGCTTCGTCAACGCCGGAAATCGCGTTGTTCAGGACCGGGCCGTTCCGCCAGTACGGGGAAACCATCGCCATCTGCCAGATGTCCTCGATCCGCGAGACGTCCTTACCGACGAGAAGCGGCTTCATGTAATGCTCGACCGCGTGAGCAACGGTCATCCAGCGCTGGGTATAGGTGGCGCAGCCGATTCCGTAGAGGCCCGGCTCCGAGGTCTCGACCTTTACGATCACGAGCGGAATGCGCTCCGGAGCCGTACAGATCGGATAAATGTTCCGAATCGTTACCGTATTTGACATTTTTTCCTGTTCCTCCTGTTCCGAGCGCCGCCTTAAATCCTTCTTTTAAGACGGCATATTGTTACGGAAATCATATCATATCCTTGCATGGTTTGACAAGCATTTCTTGTACGCTGGAGCGCCACAAAAGAGCAAAGAAGGACCTTGTTATGACGGTAAAAAACACTTGCGTTCATCAGGAAAGCGTGTAGAATAGCATAGAGAAGCCATACAGAAGAAGGAGAATTCCGAAAAAGATGATTCGACGTCATATCGTTTTTTACGGCTGGGTGCAGGGCGTCGGGTTCCGCTATCGGGCGCGGCACGCGGCGGAGCTTTACGGCTGCAGCGGATGGGTCCGGAATGAATGGGACGGATCTGTCACGATGGAGATTCAGGGAACGGAAGAGCAGATCGATTCCGTGATCCTTGCCGTAGAGCGCGGAAGCTTTGTACGGATCGAAAACATGGACAGCCGGAGCATTCCGGTGGTTCCGGATGAACGCGGATTCCGGGCGGAGTGAGAAGAAAGAACCGTGAAGGAGGAGAAAAAAGTGATCAGGGAAGGAATCATCCAGACGGTGAAGCTGGGCGAAAAGGAGATGGACTGGTTCCGTTTCGGAAGGGAAAAGGGTCCGAAGCTCGTGATTCTTCCGGGTGTTTCCTTAAAAAGCGTCATGGGGTCGAAGGACGCCGTGATCGGCGCGTATTCGCTTCTTGCAAAGGACTATGATATTTATCTTCTGGACCGGATCCGGGTCTTTCCGGAAGGCTATGATGTCCGTCAGATGGCGGAGGACAGCCTGCGGGCTCTCCGGGCGATCGGCCTTTATAAAGTCCACCTCATGGGCGTGTCGCAGGGCGGCATGATCACGATGATGATGGCAATCCGGGAGCCGGAAGCCGTGCAGTCCTTGACGCTCTGCAGCACATCGGCGAAAATGGAGAATTCAGCTGCGCTGGAAACCTGGATGAAGCTTGCGGAGGAAAGAAACCTGCCCGCCCTGATGGAAGCCTTCGGCGAAGCGGTTTATACGCCTTCCTTCTA
>CAMPAR010000108.1 GCA_946632055.1 uncultured Lachnospiraceae bacterium | reverse complement strand
TACACTTCCCGGATGCGAAGACCACGGCAACCGACAAGGCAACCGAAACGCACACCGCTCATCTTGACGAGAAGGTGACGATTGAGGATCTTGTGAAGTACACGAAGCTGATCCCCGACAAGGAGTATACGGTCAAGGGCAAACTGATCGTGAAGGAGACCGGAAAAGCGATTCTTGACAAGGACGGCAAAGAGATCACAGCTGAGAAGACATTCAAGGCTGAGAAGGCTGACGGCGAGATCCTGCTTGAATTCGAACATGTCGATACGACGCAGCTTATCGGAAAGCACATCGTTGCTTTTGAAAGTGTTGAGTACGAAGGCCTGACCATCATCGTCCATGAAGACCTTGAAGATGAGGACCAGACCGTTGCAGTGCCGGAGATCCGGACGATGGCGTCAGATCAGGAAAGCGGATCGAAAATCCTGCAGCCGGGTGAGCGGATCGTCGTTCTCGATACGGTATATTACCGAGGCCTGACGGCAGGCGAGTGCTATGAGCTTCGTACCGAGGTGATCGATTACAAAACCCGGAGAACTGTCTTCCTCGGAGAACCCTTCCGCTTTGCGCCTAAGACATCGGAAGGAGAAGTGACGGTTGAAATTGCGCTGAATACCGGAGAACTGAAAGGCGCGCGGCTTGTCGTATATGAACGCCTTCTCACGGAAAACGGAGTCCTGCTGGCCGCGCATGAGGACCCGGAAGATATGGACCAGACGGTTTCCGTACCGAAGGTGGAGGGCTTCCATGTGCCGGAAAAGGGGCCGGAGCGTGAAGAAACGCCCGGAAAGGACACCCGGCCGGTCATCACGGGAGACGGTTTCAGACCGGCCGTCGTCTGGAGCGCGGCAGGCATTTCCGCGGCCGGGATTGCCCTGATCCTGTTCCTCCTTCTTCGGAAGAGGAGACCTCGTTCCTGAAGGAACTTCCAGATTGATTTTACGGGAGGGCTGCGGACCGCCGGTTCCGCGGCTCCTCCTGATTGAACCAGCGGTTCAATTGACAAAACAGTCCCCGCGTGCTATAATGATCCCGCATCTGGGGTAGTACCGGTTTCGACGGGGACTGTGAATCCGGATAAGCCATCCATGTACCGGACCATGCAAAAAGCCGGAAAACTAAATATAAACGCTGAAGATAATTTAGCATACGCTGCCTGATTCAGGCGGCAGTCCGCGCCGGCGTTCCCGTACGCCGGGGGGCGGGCTTCGACTTTACGGGGAACTGGTTCTCCTAAGCTTTGCCGAGGATCAAGATTCATGAAGCTACCAAAACGGGGCCGCCTGCTTACCGGCGTGTTCCTGAGGGAATTAAAATAGATAAGCTATGATGGTAGAAAGTTCGGGGGAGGAGTTTTCGGACACGGGTTCAACTCCCGTCTACTCCACTTTCTTTCAAAAGTGCCGTTCGTGATGAAGTCTGAGAGGCTAAAAGCCGGACTTTACGCGGGCGGCTTTTTTCATCCGGGATGATTTCCCGGAGACGGGCAGAGGAAGAGACGGCAGATCATTTCATCGCTTTCCCTGTCGGACGGGACCTGAACAGCGTCAGACCGGCGTTGTGGGTCCAAATCAGATAAAAAACACAAAAAATGCACTTTCTGCTTGATATTTTTTCGGAAATTATGTACAATGCTTTGTAAGATGTCGAGAATCGGTTATCGGTTTTCCAGGCAAAAAAAGCATGAATGGAGGGCGCTTAGAAATGAAATTTGGCCATTTTGATGATTCAAGGCGTGAGTATGTCATTGAAACCCCGATGACTCCCCAGCCCTGGATCAACTACCTCGGCAACGAAGACTTCTTCTCACTGATTTCGAACACGATGGGCGGCTACAGCTTCTACAAGGATGCGAAGATGCTGCGTATCACGCGTTACCGTTACAACGACATTCCGCGCGACACCAACGGCAGATACTACTATATCCGCCACAATGACACCGTTTTTACCCCAGGCTGGCAGCCGGTCAAGACGCCGCTCGACAAGTATGAGTGCCATCACGGCCTCGGCTATACCGAGATTTTTTCGGAAAAAGGCCCGATCGCGATGGATCTTCTTGCCTTTGTACCGCTTCATGAGTGGATGGAAGTCAACCGTCTGAAGCTGAAGAATACCGGCGACAAGGAAGAGACCCTGGATCTGTATTCCTATGTGGAATTCTGCTTCTGGAACGCGCAGTCCGACGGAGAGAACTTCCAGCGAAACCTGTCCCTTGGCGAAGTGGAAGTGATCGGCTCGACGATTTACCACAAGACCGAGTACCGCGAGCGCCGGAACCATTATGCTTACTATACGGTCAACAGCCCGATCGAAGGCTTTGATACGCAGCGGGATGATTTCCTCGGCGTTTACAACGGAACCGGCGATCCGAAGGCTCTTGCCGAGAATACGCATTACAATTCAATCGCATCCGGCGGCGCTGTCATCGGTTCGCATCACATCAAAGTGACGCTGGCGCCCGGCGAAGAAAAGAGCTTCATCTTCCTGCTCGGCTATAACGAGAATCCGATGGACGACAAGTGGGAAGCGCCCGGCATCATCAAGAAGGACGGAGCAGTTGCGGCAATCGCGCGCTTCCAGACCGATGAGCAGGTTGACAAGGCGCTTGCCGACCTCCGCGCTTACTGGGATGACCTTCTTTCGATCTATCAGGCGAAGACCGGCGACGAGAAGCTGGACCGCATGGTCAACATCTGGAACCAGTACCAGTGCATGGTCACCTTCAATATGTCCCGTTCGGCTTCCTACTACGAATCCGGCATCGGCAGAGGCATGGGCTTCCGTGATTCCTCGCAGGATCTGTTCGGCTTCGTACACCTGATTCCGGACCGCGCGCGCCAGCGTATTCTGGACATTGCGGCGACGCAGTTCCAGGACGGCTCGGCTTACCATCAGTATCAGCCGCTGACAAAGCAGGGCAATGCCGATATCGGATCCGGCTTCAACGATGACCCGCTGTGGCTTGTCGCGGGCGTTGCGGCTTATATCAAGGAAACCGGCGATGACGGAATTCTCGATGAAATGGTTGCCTATGACTGCGATATGAGCGTGGCAACGACGCTTCTTGAGCATCTGCGCCGCTCCTTCAACTATACGAGAACGCATCTCGGACCTCACGGCCTGCCGCTGATCGGCCGCGCCGACTGGAACGACTGCCTGAACCTGAACTGCTTCTCGGAGTATCCGGGCGAATCCTTCCAGACCTTCGGACCTTCGGAAGGCCCGGTTGCGGAATCCGTATTTATCGCGGGCATGTTCGTCAAGTACGGAAGAGAATATGCTGAAATGCTGAAGCTTCGGGGCTTCGACGACGAAGCGGCGGATGCGCTGAAGGACGTCGACAAGATGTACGACACGATCCTTGACGCGGGCTGGGACGGCGAATGGTTCATCCGCGCCTATGACGCGTTCTCGAATCCGGTCGGATCGCACACCTGCGAAGAAGGCCAGATCTTCATCGAGTCCAACGGCTTCTGCGTGCTCGCGGACGTCGGCATCAAGGAAGGAAAGGCGCTTCAGGCGATGAATTCCGTCCGCGACCGTCTCGATACGAAGTACGGTATCGTCCTGCAGCAGCCGGCCTATACGAAGTACCATCTCGAACTCGGCGAGATTTCTTCCTACCCGCCGGGATACAAGGAAAACGCCGGTATTTTCTGCCACAACAACCCCTGGGTATCCATCGGCGAGACCCGGATCGGCAGAGGCTCGCGTGCCTTTGAAATCTGGAAGAAGACCGCTCCGGCTTATGTGGAGGAGATCTCCGAGATCCATTCCACGGAGCCCTATGTCTACTCTCAGATGGTAGCCGGCAAGGACGCTCCGCACTTCGGCGAAGCGAAGAACTCATGGCTGACCGGTACGGCGGCATGGACCTTCGTGAACGTTTCGCAGTACATCCTCGGCATTCGTCCGGAATTCGAAGGACTGGCAGTGGATCCCTGTATTCCTGCGGACTTCAAGGAGCTCTGCATTACCCGTAAGTTCCGCGGCTCGACCTACAAGATTCATGTAACGAATCCGGACGGCGTCGAGAAGGGCATCAAGTGCATGACCGTGAACGGCGAGAAGGTGGAAGGCAATATCATTCCGCCGGCAAAGGAAGCGGGCGTGTACGAAGTCGAAGCCGTCATGGGCTGAAGAACTGAGGTGAAAAACGGACTCTCTTCGTGAGAGAATCCAGTAAATAAAGGGCCGGCCAGAGGCAATGCTGGCCGGCCTTTTTTAGATCATTATCGGAACGGGGGAAGGAACCGCTGTGAAGAAATATCTTGCCAGTATCATCCGCCTGATTATCAGCCTTGGAATCCTGAGCGCCTCCGGCACCCTGTGGCTTTTCGTGAGAATCAATCCCGCGAAATGGTTTCCGGCGTTTCGGAATTTCTCGAAAACGCTGATGGCCGGGATCGCCGTCGTGACCGGAAAAATTCCGGTCTCGATCTGGGACATCGGGGCTGCGCTTCTTTTTCTGGCGGCGGTGTCGACGCTTTCATTGACCCTGATCCGGGTCGCGTACGCGGTTTTCCAGAGTCTCGGAATCGTACAGAACCGAACCTCCGGGAAGGCCTTGAAAAGCGTGCTTTCCTGGCTGACCAGCGTGCTTCTTGCGGCCGTGATTCTTGCATCCCTCGCGCTTGACGGCTGGATGCTGAATCACTACGCGCCGCCTCTTGTGCAGGAAATCGGACTGGAGACCGGAAAGTACACCGAGGAGGAACTCTACCGGGCGACAAAATACTATATGGACTGTGCGGCCTCCCTTGCGCCTGAGATGGAGCGGGACGGAAGCGGCGCGCTCATCCGGCAGGATTTTGGCGAAGCGGCGGCCCTCGCGGGGCAGGGCTACGAGTCCCTCGCGGAGGAGTATGAAATCTTCCGCGGCGGGTCAAAGGCGCGTGTCAAGAAGCTGTCATTGACCGGGAATTATTTCCTGAAACGGGGGATTACCGGCATTTTCATGCCGATCACGGCGGAGTCTTCGGTGCCGGAGATGATCGCGGTGACGGATGTGCCTTATACGATGCTGCATGAGGTGTCGCACCGTCTGGGGATCGCTTCGGAGGAAGAGGCGAATTTCGCGGCATACCTGGCCTGTGAAGCTTCGGAGGACCCGTATTTTCAGTATTCCGGCTACTACAGCGCCTATGTCTACTGCCACAACAAGCTCGTGAAGGCGGATCCGTCCTGGAATGAACGGCTGATGGCGGAA
>CAMPAR010000107.1 GCA_946632055.1 uncultured Lachnospiraceae bacterium | reverse complement strand
ATCTCCGTGCAGAGCACGTGATTTCCGCCGGCAAAGGCGCCGTTCAGCTTGTTGAAGGAGGTCATGAGCGTCGTCGGCTTCGCCTGCGTGATGACCATTTCGAAGGGCTTGAGATACAGCTCCCGCGCCGCTCTCGCGCTCACAATCGAATCCGCCGCGTCGATTTTCTTCTTCTCGCTGCCGCGCCGGTAGGTCTCCTGCTCGTTTAAAGCAAAATGCTTCGGGCAGGTGGTAACATGGTTGTTTTCCATCGCCCCGAGCGTAATCTTCGTGCCCATGATTCCCGCGAGGAAGGGATCCTCGCCGAAGTATTCAAAGGCTCTTCCCTCGATCGGGTTCCTGACGAGGTTCATGCCCGGCGCGAGCCAGCTGTCCACTTTAAGCTGTTCCGCTTCGCAGCCGCAGGCCGAGCCGAATTCATACGCCAGAGCCGGGTTAAAGGTGCAGGCAACCATCATGCCGGTCGGCCAGGCGCACTTTCCGACGGAGGCCGGGCCGTCCTTGTAGGACGCGGTGCGGATGCCGTACTTTTCGATCGCCGGATTGCTGTAGCCGAAGCCGAGGTCCGGGCGGGTCGTCGTGCCGATCGGCGTGCCGTCCTCGTAGCTGATCGTCGGCGGGCTGTTCTTCGCCGTAATTCCGCCGAAGGGAAGTCCGGGGCCGTACCCGTTCGCGAGAACCGCAAGCTCCGGAAGGCTCATCTGGTTGATGAAGGCCTCCATCCGGACCTTCCCGGCCTTCACGTCGTCGAGGACGGACGGAACTGCCTCCGCGCTGAAATCATAGCCTTCATACACCGGCCAGGCGGTCTGTACTTTTTCTGCGGTCAGGGTGAATGCCGGGACCGGAAGCGCAGAGGCTTCGGGAATGATTTCCTGTTCCGGAGAGAGGAGCTTCACCTTGCCCTGATTCACAGGAAGGATTCCGATATCGGCGCTGACGCACCTTGTGACAATCGTTTCCGGAACCGTGATTTCGGCCGCCGGAACCACGCTTACCGAGCTGTTTCCCGCGAGAACCGTATACTTTCCGGCCTCGATGATGTAGGACTTCGTCTCCTCGTCAAAGGAAGCAAGCTCCGTCAGCGGGAAGGAAAGCGTGACGAGCGCTTCTTTTCCGGGCGCGATCGTTTCCGTCTTCGCGATCGCCTTCAGCTCCTTCGCGGGCTTCTTCAGCTTTCCGAAGGGCGCGTGCACATAGAGCTGCACGGCTTCCTTTCCGGCAAATTCCTTCGAGACGTTCTTCACGCAGACACCGGCCGAGAAACAGCCGTCCGCGATCTCAGCCTGCACCGGCACGATCGCAAAGTCCGCGTAGGAAAGGCCGAAGCCGAAGGGATAGGCGACCGGTTTTTTGAAGCTCTCGAAATAGCGGTAGCCCATGTAGATGTCTTCCTCGTAGACCGTGACCGGGCTCATATCGAAGCCGCGGCTGCCGTTTTCTTCGGCGGAGAGACCGTAGTCCCTGTACTGCAGGATGGTTTCGGGCCTGTCCTTATTCGAAGAGAAATTCTTCGCCGTCGGATAGTCCTCGTAGGAAAGCGCCGCCGTCTGGTTCAGCTTGCCGGAGGGCGAGACCTTTCCTGTCAGGATGTCCGCGAGTGCGCCGGCCGCCTGCTCGCCGGAAGTGCCCATGAAGAGGATCGCCTGAACCTCCGGATAGGCGTTGAAGGCCGGGATATCGATCATTCCGTTGACATTCAGGACCACCACGACTTTATTGAAGTAGGAGCAAGTCTTCTCCAGAAGCTCCTTCTCCGAAGCCGTCAGATAGTAGTCGTCTTCCACGCGGCGGTCGCACTCCTCGCCGCCCGTCGCGCGTCCGATGAAAAGGAGCGCCGTATCGGTTTCGTTCGCGTCGGCTTCAAAGACCTCGTCGTCCGGGATTTCCTCCGGAGCCGCCGGGTTGTATTTGCCGAAAAACTCATAAATCAGGCCGCTCGCGACGAGCCCCTCCAGCCGCTTGAAGAAATCGTCGGCGCTGCCGTCCGCTGCCTTATTCGCCGCATCTTCCGCTTCTTTCTGAAGAAGCGCCTGATAGAAGGCATTCGAGGCCTCCGCGAAATTCAGCCCCGCCTTTGGAAGCTCCTCGCGGATTTCGAGCGTGCCGTCGCTGTGGCTCGCGCCGGACCCGCCGCCGCCGATAATCGTATGGAGCTGGGTCCTGCCAAGAAGCGCCACGGTTTTCCCGGGCTTCAGGGGCAGGACGCGGCCCTCATTTTTCAGAAGCACGATGGCTTCTTCCGCAAGAGCGCGGGCCAGTGCGACCCGGCTCTCCTGGGAGTCATATTTTGAATTCATGAAACTCTCCTAAAATAAGATATTTTTGTTACGAGAACTGTCTCGTGGTCTTGTCAATGCTCTCGCCGAAGGCCGTGAAGTTCAGAAGGCCGGGCGTAATGCCTTCCGGGCATCCAAGGATGCGGATCCGCACGCGGTTCGCGAGCGTCGGCTCCACCGGATGATAGGCGACGGAAAGATCGGTCGTGTTGTCGCTCATGTCGACAACCGTCTTCCAGTCGTCTTCCGAGGTCGCGCACTCAATCACATAGCGGTACGCGCCGCCCTTTACGCCTTCCCCGAGGTTCATGCCGATGTCCTTCCACATCACCCGGAAGGCGTCTACATAGAAACGTCCCTGCAGAAGAACCGCAAGCTCCGGCGCTTTGTCGTCCGCCGCCGGCTGCCACCAGGTGTGCAGCGCCTCATCGATCGCGTATAAGGGATCGCGCCCCGGCGCCTGAGAGGAGGCCTTCGTGGGCTTGAACATCGTCAGCGTCACGAGCTCCGTCGCGTTGCCGCGCGCCGGGCACTGCATGACGCCCGGATTCCACTGCGGCACGTCGATGCCGGTCAGGGCGTAGAGATTGCCCTCCTCATCGAATCCCGCGGGATCCATGCCGATCCGGCGCTCCATCGTATCATCGACGCAGACCGGAATCGTATAGAAGATCCAGAGCGTATCGTCCGGTCCCTTCACGAAGGAGCCGTGTCCGCCGCCCTTGCAGAGGCCGTGCTCGCGGTTTCTCGAAACCGGGTTCCTCGCCTGCAGCTTGAATTCGCCGAGCGGTGACTCCGAAACATACGCGCCCATCGCGTAGGCGTAGAATTCGGTGCCCGAGCAGGAATACACGAGGTAGTAGCGGTTTCCGTGCTTCACCATCCACGAGCCCTCGATGAAACCGATCGACCAGTTTTCGTTGTTTCCGCCGTAGCGCTCCCAGTAGTTCTCCTTCGTGAAGGGAACGAGCACCTTCGGCTGCGTGATCAGATGGTTCGGGCGCTCCGGATCGAGCTCCGCGCCGAGGATCGCCGGGCCGAGACCGAAATACAGGTACAGCCGGTCATCGTCGTCCCGGAAGAGCATCACGTCGCCCGCGGTGAATTCCCGGCCGTCCGGCAGCGTCCAGTCGCCGACCCGTTCCCAGGGGCCGATCGGATTGTCCGAAACGAACAGCGGGGTATTGTTGGCCGCGCCGTAATATTTGCCGTGGTATTCCTCTACCGTCGGCGCCATCGGCGCGGAGATCGGCATCCAGCTCTCGTCGTGATGTACGGTCCAGTGGACGAGGTCCTCGCTCTCGTAGACCGCACCGCTCGTGATGTAAAGGTACCATTTTCCGTTGAAATAATAGGCGGAGGGGTCGGCCGTCGCGCGGACGTCATTCTCTTTCGCCTTGCCGTAGCCCGGCCCGAAAATATCGCCGATCGAATTCTCCATGCCGTAGGCGTGACCGTCCTCCTGCATGAGCTCGGCAATCGATACCATCTTTTTGCCGCCGCGGCCCCAGGCGTTTCCGGGGTTCATCATTTCGTCCGGATTATGACGCGGACGAAGGACCTGCAGAACCGGATAATCCGGCAGAACGATCGGATTGATGAATGTTTTTCTGATATCTGGGTTCATAATTACTCCTTTTACAGTCTCGTGTCAAACCGTCCGCAGAAGGGGTCCACGGGGCTCGTGCCCTTGAACTCGCTGAGGCCGAGCATTTTGTCGACCGTCGCCTTCAGGGTAAACTCGTTCAGGGTATACGAATTGATGAAGGTCTTGATCTGCGGCGTGTCGATCAGGTGGTAGGGGTTCGCGAAGGAAATCGCCATTGTCGGCAGCTCCTGCGTAAACCAGGGAGCGCCTGCGCCGGTTAAAGCGCCCTTCCACGACAGACGCACGACCGTATTGTTGGAGGCCGTCGTGAAGTTGAAGGCGAAGATCGCAAGATCGTACTTCGACTTGAACTCCTCCACATTGATCGGCTTGTCGGTAAATCCGCCGCCGCCCGGGGTGTCGAGAACGGTAAAGCCGCGGCTCTCGAGCTCCGCACGGAGCTGCTTGTAAAGCTCATCCGTCTCGCCCATGAATCCGCCGCTTTCCGAGGCAAAGATCACGACACGCGGATATTTTTCCGGTGTGACGGGAAGGAGCTTCTGCGTATCCTTCACGAGCGTCACCGCCTTGTCCGCACAGTCCTCGGTCCACTTCAGGAACTCGGGATTCCGAAGGACGGAGAGCGCTTCGGGGCCGGGAACGAGGGTGCCGGCCGCCTTCTTCTCCGGAAGATGCATCGCGGCCTTCGTACCGAGAATTCTCGTCAGGGCTTCATCGAGACGCTCCTCGGAAAGGAGGCCTTCTTTGTAGCCTTCCAGCATGTAATTGTAATCTTCTTCAAAGTCCTTATTGAAGAGGAACATGTCGCAGCCGTTTTCGATTGCGGTCGGAACCGCTTTCTTACGCGGCATTGCGCACATGAAGCCGAGCATTGGGGTCGCGTCGGTCGAAATCAGGCCGTTGAAGCCGAGTTCGCCGCGAAGAAGCCCCTTTAAAAGTACCGGCGAAAGCGTGGCGGGAAGATAAGCTTCCTCGTCCGACAGCGTCGGATCCAGCTTCTTCGCCCAGGCCGGCTGCGCAATGTGGCCGACCATGACCGTCTCCGCGCCCTGCTCAATCAATGTTTTGTAGATCTTTCCGTAGGTCGCCATCCATTCGTCCGCGCTCTTATCATTGATGGTGACATGCAGGTGCTGGTCGCGCTCGTCGCAGCCGTCGCCGGGGAAATGCTTGATCGAAACGATCAGCCCCGCCTCCTTCGCGCCGCGAAGATAGCCCTCGCCGAACTTCAGCACGGTCTCGGGGTCGGAACCGAAAGTCCTGAGATTCGTGATCGGATTCCGCCAGTTGTTGTCGATGTCGATGATCGGCGCGAAGCTCCAGTTGACGCCGACTGCCGCGCCCTCCGTACAGGAGATTTTCCCGAGGTGGTAGCCCTCCTCCGGGTCCCCGGTCGCCGCGGCCTGCATCGGCTTTCCGAAGCTCGTGCCGTCGACGGTCACGCCGTTTCCGCCGGCCTCGAGGTTGGCCGCGAGGAAAAGCGGAATCTTCGAATTTTCCTGCAGGAAACGGTGCGTCTCCTGCGTTTCGGCCGCCGGGCCCGGACGGTACATCATGCCGCCGATGCCCTTGTCGAGCATCATTTTCAGAAAACCGCGGTCGGTCGTGAATCCGACCGGGCAGAACAGCTGTCCGATCTTCTCCTCGAGCGTCATGCTGTTCCTGGTTTCTTCCACCCACCGGATCTGTTCATCCGTGAGGAAGAAGGGTTTTGCTTTTA
>CAMPAR010000106.1 GCA_946632055.1 uncultured Lachnospiraceae bacterium | reverse complement strand
CATTTCTTCCAGTATCTCTGCCCCTTCCCGGGACCGGATGAGGAGATGGCCTCCTTCAAGCGTTCGGGACGCGATGACAACATTGCCTTCGCGCTCACGCACGGCGCCTATTTTATCGAGACCAATATGGGCTCGAAAACCGCTTTCGGCCCGATGAAGGACGGCACGATCACCTGGAAGGCTTCCGCAATGAGCGCCGAATACTCCCGCGAATACGCGATGAAGTTTTACGGCTGCACACGCCCTTATGGCTATGTTTACGGCGGTTCGGGCGGCGGATATAAGTCGATGGCCTGCATCGAGAATACGGACGCCTGGGACGGCGCTGCGCCTTTTGTCATCGGCTGCCCGGTATCGCTTCCGAATTCGATTTCGCTGCATGTCTTTGCGCAGCGGATGCTCCGCCATCAGTTCAAGAATATTGTCGACGCTCTGGATGCAGGCGGCTCGGGCGATCCCGAAGCACATATGAACGCCTACGAGAAGGCCGCGTACCGCGAGGTCTGCCGCATGGGCTTCCAACCGAAGGCCTGGTTTATTGAAGCGGACGGCAAGAGCGATCCGGGTGCGCTTCCCGTGCTGATGCCGGGCGTAAAGGCGGCGGATCCCACGTATTTCACCGATTTCTGGACGGTTCCGGGCTATGACGGCGCGAATCCTTTAGGCGTCTCGCAGCGCGACCGGCTGGTCTTCGACGGTGTGGTGAAATCTGTCCATGCGGCGGGTGAAGCGGTCGAAGAGGATGACGAATATACGAACGGCGTGGATACGGCGTGGAAAAAGCAGCTCGCGAAAGGAAACGGCGCCTGGATCGAGCTTGAGGAAGTGCCGACAGGTGAGGATCTGTATCTGGAGGGCGTCAACATTACGATGACCTCCGGAAAAGCGGAAGGCAAGGTCATGCTCCTCGGCGGCATCGAAGGAAAGGCGATCACGATCGGCTCCGCCTTCGGCTTCTCGAATATCGACGAAGTGATCGCGGACATTCAGCCCGGCGACACGCTGCACCTCGACAATTCCGACTACATTGCCGTACAGATGTACTACCGCCATCAGGTGCCGGATGACAAGAGCTTTGAAGCCTTCTCTCAGTTCCGTGACGCGGACGGAAACCTTGCGATTCCGCAGCGCTCCTTCATCATGGGCTACGGCTTCACCGGCACCGGCACCGTTCAGGACGGCAATATTCAGGGCAAGGTCATCATGAACCAGTCGCTTCTCGACGAATCCACCTGGCCCTGGTGCGCGCATTGGTATAAAAATAAAGTCATCGAAGCGAAGGGCTCCGACAAGGACTACCGCCTCTACTGGAATGAAAACTGCCTGCACGGTGATCTTGCCGGCCTGCAGTCGAGCCGCGTCGTGAACTATGTCGGCGCACTGTATCAGTCGCTTCTCGATCTCTCCGACTGGGTGGAGAAGGGCATCGAGCCCCGGAAATCCGCGTCTTACGAGTATAAAGAAGGTCAGATTTACATCGAGCAGGATCCTGAGAAACGTTACGGCCTGCAGCCGAAGGTGACGCTGACCGTGAACGGCGGTAAGAAGGCGGTTGTAAAGCCCGGCGAAACCTTTACGCTCGAAGCACTTGCCGAAGTGCCGCAGGGCGCCGGATCGGCGACGGCCTTTGACTTCACGCTGAAGAACCCGCACATTACGGATAAACACTGGGAGTACCGCGACGACGAGCCGGAGCTTTTCGATCTCCATGGCGAAATCATCGATCTCGGCACGGACGAACAGGGCGTTTCCCGGCAGAAGGCCGTAATCACCGCTTCCTACGAAGAACCCGGCACGCACTTTGCCGCTGTCCGCGTGAAGTCCAACGTCGACGGATCGGCGGATGACGTCTTCATAAGCCTTCGGGGACAGGTTCCAAATGACGAATTTCGTCATTTGGAACCTGTCCCCGAAGCGGATTTGTTGGACATTTGTTGGACAGTGGGGGTTATAATGTGGCTTGTACAATCAAGATTAGACTTTACAGGCGCAGGTTTTTTAAATTTTCCAAAGGAAAAGAGGTAACACATTATGCCCAGAATTTATTCAGGAAGACAGATCGGCGCGCATTTTGCAGAGGCGGCCGGAGAGAATGCCCCGGAGTGGGGACTTTTGCAGCAGCTTTCGCAGCAGATTGACGGGATAAGCGAGGATCCGGAAATCGCAGCCCTTCAGACGCTTGGCGGATATCTGCATCAGATGCAGAATGAAATCG
Organism: uncultured Lachnospiraceae bacterium; assembly: GCA_946632055.1. Classification (GTDB taxonomy): domain Bacteria; phylum Bacillota; class Clostridia; order Lachnospirales; family Lachnospiraceae; genus UBA1267. Next base: position 3,437 of record CAMPAR010000106.1, on the reverse strand, counting down.
ACGATTTCAATAAGGCAAAAGACAAGGAAAGCAAAAATACCGTTTTCAATAACCTGGCGCAGGCGTCCTATCGTGCCTACAACTACATCAATACGATCAAGGATAAGTATCCGGAGACCTATAAGAAGATTGCTGAAACTGCCGATCAGCTGCTGGAGCAGGAGATGACGCGTGGCCAGAAGACGCTTGCTTCTTTGGGTGAACAGAAGTCCGCGACGAAGTGGATCGAGCAGTTCCAGAAGGAAGCGAAGAAGGGACAGCCCGTCAACATGGAAACGGTCGCGAAGATCATCGCCGCAAGACAGCTTGCGAATGCCGTCCGCGGAAAAAGCGGAAACATTGACGCGAAAATGCTCAGTGAAGAGGAAATCAACGCCAAAGCGGCCCAGGTTATGCGCTCTGAGCTGTTCAAGGAATTCTTCGAGCAGAAGGGCGTGACGGTTTCTTCGGTGAAGGCCGGTCACGGCGGCAAAATGGAGATGGACTACGACGCCTTCATCAAATCCCGCGAAGATGTTCAGGACCTGGATGAGGAGCTCTACGGCCGTTATAAGTATCAGTTCGGCTGCGATTCCTATACGGAGTTCATGAAGAAGTACGCCTGGAACGAGAAGAAATTCAAAGGCGCCTCGGAGGACGAGCGCATAGTGCAGGCGGCCCGCATGGTGGTTGCCGCTGAAATGACCCGTACGCAGTCGGAGAAGAGATTCAACGAGGTCAATCTGAACAAAAAAGCGCTGAAGCTTGCAGAGGAGCCGCTTTTCCGTCTCGCGGTGAGAAAGCCCGGTGTGCTGCAGCAGATGACTGCCGGCGACACCTCCGAATTCAACATTTCCGCAGGAGAAGTGCAGGAGGATTTCGATATCGAGCAGAATAAGCCCGGTAAAGATCAGGTAAGACGCATGGAAGCGCTTTCGCAGCAGATGGGCGGACACACTTCGGTGACCGAGGCTGAAAAGCAGGAAAGAGAGGCAAGGATTAAGCCGAAGCTCGATCCGTTAAACGAACAGATCAGGGAAGTTACGAACGATCCCTTCATTGTGAATATGTCTGCAGCGGATAAGCTCCTTATGAAGGCAGTTGCGACAGATAAAGAGCTGAAGAAACTGGACGGCGGTAAGAGCACGGTGTATGCGGATTTAAAGAAGAACCGCAATGAGGCATTAGCCAAAGTGAACGCCCCATTTGAAGCCAGAAAAAACGAAATCAATACGAACCTCGTGTATTCTCCGGCCTATAAAAAGCAGCTGCTGAAACAGATCGAACAGGAGCGGCAGGCCGAGATCAGACGCGGCAGAGAGCTCCGGAGGCAGTGGGACATTCGTATGAAGCGGCTTGATGCATTGGATGCGAAACGATTTGCGCTGATGGAAAAGGCCGGCCTCGTTGACAGAGAGGGCGATCTCTCTTACGCGAAAAATGAGAAGGCCTACCTGAGCGCCCGCGGACCGAAATACCGCAAAATGTTCCATGCTGTCCAGAATTATTATGATAAGGCGGAGTTCGGTGAACTGGAATCCAAGGATGTCATGGATGCTGTAGCATCGATTCTTGAGTATCAGGACGGCAAGGAGAAGGCCGGCGGATCGCAGCGGGAGCGCGTCGACCGGAGCATGAGGGCGCTCGCGATGATCGTCAAGGGAACACCGAATGAGAAGATCCTCGACAGTCAGATCCAGAAGATCAATGCCGCGCGCGGCCTGCAGCCGGGTCAGAAGGGCGCACTCTCGAAGGAAATCCTGACGGGCGGACTGGAAGCGGAGCAGAAGCTGATCCAGCAGGAACGCAACATCTACGATATGATCCACAACTTTACCTTCGCCAGAAACGAAGAGGAGAAGGCAGAGCTTGATAAGGAATTCAACGATGTAAAGGTCGAATACGTAGACGGTAACGAGAACGAAGAGGATCAGCCGGAAAAGGAAGAAAAGAAGGAAGAATATAGTTCACTTTATAAACCGGACGAAGGGGATGACATGGAAATATATCTCATCTGATCCCGGCTTCGGAAAACGATGGGCCCTGCACTTTTGATGCAGGGCTCTTATTTTATACAGTGTCATCCCGCAGGCGAGTTTGGTTTAAAATACCTGATCGAGGGCAAAAATGTTTTCGCCGCGCAGGTCCTCTATAACGATCCCTATATTGCCGGGGAACAGACCGACGAGAGGGCGGCGATTTACGGCGTAATCAGCCCGGCGGCCTATGTGGACCTTCCGGGACCGCTGTCTGTTGCCGGCGTCCGGGGGCATGTGATGTTTCTCTACGCGCTTTTAGACGCAGAGAAGCTGATGAATGCGCTCGGAAGGACGGGGCTCGCGTCGGAATACCGGACGCGCAGGGAAAAACTGTGCACACGGATCATGGAATGCTGCTACGACGCCGAAAAAGGCCTCTTCCGGGAAGGCCCGGCCTTTCGACAGTACACGCGCCATGCTCAAGCCTGGGCGGTTTTTATGCGGCCTTTTTGAGGGCGAGGAGGCGGCGGCGCTTCTTGATCTGCACTGCAGCTGCTGCCCGGAGACGCCGAAGGGCGCGCGTTCCGACTGCCACGCCTGGTCCGCGCTGCCGCTTTACGTGCTCCCGAAGACCGATATTTCGGAACCGGCGCCGGAAACTGAGAAAAAATGACAGATATCTCAGGTTTTTGATAGAGAGAAACATTGAATAGGTATATAATAACAATATATTAATCTTTCGGAGGTTACTATGGCGAGAGACATTAAAAAACTGATTTCTGAAATGACGCTTGAAGAGAAGGCTTCGCTTCTCGGCGGCGACGATTTCTGGCACACGAAGGCGGTGGAACGGCTCGGGATCCCGCGCTACATGATGTCGGACGGCCCTCACGGCCTCAGGAAACAGGATGCACAAGCGGACCACCTCGGCATCAACGAGTCGATCAAGGCGGTCTGCTTTCCCGCAGCCTGCGCGACGACCTCGTCCTTTGACAGAGCGCTGATCAACCATATGGGCGATGTCATCGGCAAGGAGTGCCAGGCGGAGGACCTGTCGGTCGTACTCGGCCCGGCGGTCTGCATCAAGAGAAGCCCCCTCTGCGGCCGGAACTTCGAGTATATGTCCGAGGATCCGTACCTTGCGGGCGAGATGGCGGCGGCTTATATTAACGGCGTGCAGCAGCATCACATCGGCACCTCGATCAAGCATTACGCGGCGAACAACCAGGAGACCGCCCGGATGAGCGTCTCCGCGGAGGTATCGGAGCGCGCGCTTCGGGAAATTTATCTGCCGGCCTTTGAGACGGCCGTAAAGAAGGCGCAGCCGAAGACCGTCATGTGCTCCTACAATAAGATCAACGGCGTTTACAGCTCGGAAAACGAGTGGCTTCTGACGAAGGTTCTTCGGGACGACTGGGGCTTCGAGGGCTTTGTCGTGACCGACTGGGGCGCGATCAACGACCGCGTGAAGGGCGTGAT
>CAMPAR010000105.1 GCA_946632055.1 uncultured Lachnospiraceae bacterium | reverse complement strand
GGGGCGTATTCCCGAACAAGGCCCTTCAGGGCGGCGGTCCGCTGATCGACATCGGCACACATGCACTGGACATCACGCTGTGGTGCATGAACAACTATGACGTTGAAAGCGTTTCCGGCTCTGTATTCTACAAGCTCGGACATCTGCAGCAGGCTACCGAGGGCAATGTATTCGGTCCCTGGGATCCGGAAACCTACGAAGTTGAAGACTCCGCCATGGGCTTCATCAAGATGAAGAACGGCGCGACGATCACACTGGAAGCTGCATGGGCCATCAATATGAGAGATGCCAGAGAAGCGGCGACAACACTTTGCGGCACGAAGGCCGGTGCGGAAATCATCTCCGGTATGGCTTATCCGGATCCGACCCTTGTTTACAACCGCGGCAGAAACGGCCAGCTGATGGACGAGAAGCTTGCAGTCGGCGGCGGTGTCGCATTCTTCGAAGGCGGTTCTGCGGAGCCGGCCGACATCGACAACCGTCAGTGGCTGAAGGCGATCATCGACGGCACCGAGCCGCTCGTGAAGCCGGAGCAGGCCTTTGTTGTTACAAAGGTTCTGGAAGCGATTTACAAAGCAGCTGAGACCGGTCACGAAGTGAGATTCTGATAGAAACAAAATCCCTGGGAATTCACCAGGTGCTCAGCACCGGGATGCGGAAGCCTCCGCATCCCCTCTTTATTCAGAGGGAGTGTAAAATATATGGCTAAGATTACGATTGACGGAATCAGCCTTACGGTGCCGGACGGGAAAAATGTCCTCGAATGTGCGCTCGATGCCGGAATCTACATCCCGCATCTGTGTCATCATAAGGACCTCCCGGAAAACGGCGCCTGCAGGCTGTGCATCGTCGAGGTGGAGGGAGAGAAGAATCCCGTACCCTCCTGCCGTCTGCATGCGGAAGACGGGATGGTCGTCACGACAAAATCGGAACGCTTAAGGAAACTTCGCGAGCTGGCGATGGAGCTTCTTCTGTCCTGTCACCCCGAGGACTGCTCCACCTGCCCGAAATACGGCAGCTGCGAGCTTCAGACGATGATTCAGTACATCGGGGCCAGCAATACCCGGATGAAGCACCGCACCAAGGGCTTCCGTACAGTTGAAGAAAATCCGCTTCTGATCCATGACATGAACCGCTGCATCCTGTGCGGACGCTGCGTGCGCGCCTGTCACGACCTTCGGGGCGTCGGGGTTCTGGATTACCGGAAGAAGGATCTCGAAACCTATGTCGGTACGCTTCATGAGAAGCTCCTCACGGACGCGGACTGCCGTTTCTGCGGCGCCTGCGCAGAGGTCTGTCCGACAGGTACGATTCGTTACAAGCTCCGCGAGGAGACGAAGGATTTCTCGAGAGAGGATCAGACCGTTCCCTGCCGCGGCGCCTGCCCTGCGCATACCGATGTGCCGAAGTATATCCGTTTTGTGAAAGAGGGCAATTTCGACGCGGCGCTTGCCGTGATCCGCGAAAAGGCGCCCTTCCCCGGAACGCTCGGTCTGATCTGCACGCATGTCTGCGAGCTTGCCTGCAAGAGGAAGGACGTGAACGAGGCGATGTCGATCCGCGGGATCAAGCGTTACGCCGCGGAACATGACAGCGGAAAATACTGGAGAGGAAAAGGCAAGCAGCTTCCTGACAGCGGGAAAAAGGTCTGTGTTGTCGGCGCGGGTCCTGCCGGTCTTACTGCAGCTTACTATCTCCGGAAACAGGGCCATGAGGTGACCGTGAAGGAAGCCCTTCCGGAAGCCGGCGGTATGATGCGTTACGGCATTCCTTCGTACCGTCTGCCGAGAGAAATCGTGGCATCCGAGGTCTCGGTCATTACGGATCAGGGCGTAAAAATTGAATACAATCAGCATATCACGGAGCCGAAAAAGCTCCTGAAGGATTTTGATGCTGTGCTTCTTGCCATCGGAACCCATGTCGGGACGAAGCTTCCGATCGAAGGCGCGGACCTTCCGGGCGTCATTCTGAACATCGACTTCCTGAGAAACTGCGCGATGGAAAAACCGACCGGTATCGGGGAGAAGATTATCGTCCTCGGCGGCGGAAACGTTGCATTTGACTGTGCGCGGTCCGCAAAGCGCCTCGGTGCGAAGGAAATCCATGTCGCCTGCCTCGAAGCCCGCGACAAAATGACGGCGGATGATGAGGAAATCGAGCAGGCAAAGGAAGAAGGCATCTTTGTCCATCCGGCGCAGAGCTTTGAACGGATTACCGGAACGGATCATGTGACGGGTGTCGATTTCATGAATGTCCTCGGGTTCCATTTCGATGAGAACCGCAGGGCGATTACCGAGAAGGAAGAAGGCTCCGAGCATCATATTGACGCCGATACCGTGATCTTCGCGGTCGGCCAGAAGCCGGACCTCACGGAAGAATGCGGTCTCGAGCTTTTCCGGGGCGCCTACATTGTGTGTCAGCCCGGAAAGAGCGCTACATCGGAAGAAGGCATCTTCGGCGCGGGCGACGCGGTCTATGGCACAAAATCCGTCATTCAGGCGATTGAAGCAGGACGTGAAGCCGCATCGGAAATTGACCGTTACCTGGGCGGCGACGGAGACATTACAGAAAAGCTTGCGCCGGAACAGCTCCCGGATCCGAAGATCGGTAAATTCGAGGGCTTCGGACATCTTCAGAGGAAAGAACCGGAGATTGACGGCGTGAAGAGCCGTGAAGATAACTTCAGACTCTTCGATCACGGCATTTCCGGCTGCAGCATCTGCGCGGAGGCGGAGCGCTGCCTGCAGTGTGATCTCGCGCTTCGAATCTCACGGCCGAGACTCTGGAGCGACATCCAGAAGAAAGAGGAGGTGGAAGCATGAAAGATCTGTATCAAAAGCTGGACCTCCCGGGAAGGAGTGACGCAAGGACACTGATCGAGGACGCGCGCCTCTATGAATACGGGGTCAACCATCACCTTCTGTATCACGTGCTTGATAAACTGAAAAAAGAGGCCGAAATGAGCGATGCCTGCGAAATCGCATTCGGGCTCAACAATAACGACTTTGACCATGCCTTTCTCGCCGTCGTGAAGGAAAACCTTGATACAGTCCTTCTCGGGGTGGAGATTATCACAGATCTTGCCGGCGCGAAGAACGCAGTGATCTGTCTTCCGGAAGGGGAAGAGGAACTGAAAGCGGCGATCGAGGAGAAGGCAGCGCCTTATGAAGTCCGCTTTGGCATCATCCCTGCGCGGGAATTCCCGGATCACGGGAAATTCCACCTGCAGACGGCCTTTGAATGCGCCCGAATGTTCCTCGATAAGGCGGCGCCGAAGGTGACGGTTTTCCTGAAAAAGGACGGCGCACTCAGTGAAGGCAGAAGAATTCCTTTCGGGACGAAAGCGTTCGAGGTCTTTGAACAGGAGCTTTCTGAACTTTCTGATGTGAAGGCCTTCCGGATCGGAACGCGGCTTTATACGCCGGAGGAATTCAGGGAATTCCTGATCCTTCCGGAAACCAATATCGGAAACGGCGTCATTACCGTGCTGACCGAAAAGGACTGTCTTCTGCTGGAGGCTGAGACGGAGCTTCTCCTTTCCCGTAAGACAAGCTGCGGCAAATGCACCTTCTGCCGCGAGGGACTCCTGCAGATCCAGGCCTTCTTAAGCGAGGTGAAGAACGGAAAGGGCAGTGCTGAGAACCTCGACATCATCCGGGAAATCGGAGAAGCGATGGATTTCTCCGCCCTCTGCTCGATCGGACAGCGCGGCGCAGACTTCGTGCTGGACTCCCTGGATAAATTCCGCAGCGAGTACGACGCGCACCTTCGTAAAACCTGTCCCGCCGGCGTCTGCTTCCGGAAAGAGAAGATGTACATCGATCCCTCGAAATGTACGGGCTGCGGGAAATGCGCTGCCGTATGTGCGGAAAAGGCAATTTACGGGCGTCCGGGCTACGTTTATATATTGGATCAGGGCTTCTGCACCCTCTGCGGAAAATGTCAGGAAGTCTGCGGGGAGCATGCAGTCATCCTGACGGAAGGCGAACTTCCGAAGCTTCCCGACCGGCCGGTGAAGGTCGGAAAAGCTGCGGTTTCAGGGGCTGAAAAAGCCGAAAGAAAGTCCAAAAGGATCGTGCGTCCTGCAGGAACGGCGCCTTCGAAGACTGCGGATAATACGACTTATGCATCCGCTGCCCGGGAACCATTATTCGATCTCAATAAATTCCTTCAGGAGGAAAATATGAAGACATACGATACACAGATCTGCGTTGTGGCAGGCGGCCCGGCAGGCCTTTCGGCAGCGGTACAGGCAGCTGAGAAGGGCATGAAGGTTGTCCTTATCGAGAAGGCGGCGGCTGTCGGCGGCGCGGCGAACATGGGCATGGGCCCGCTCGGCATCGGCACGAAGTACCAGAAGGCGCAGATGGTCGATATTACCGTCGAAAAGGCCTTCAACATGTTCATGGAGTATACGCACTACCAGGTGGACGCAAGGCTCGTAAAACGCTATTTTTCGCAGTCAGCATCGACGATTGAGTGGCTGGAGTCGATGGGCGTCGAATTCGAAGGCGCGTATCGTTACTTCCCGCAGTCGGAATGCACCTGGCATATCGTAAAAAGCGGCCAGAAGATCGGCCCGCGTGCGGCATCCTTCATGAACAAGGCGCTGTACAACAAAGCCCTGGAACTGGGGGTTACCTTCCTTCTGGAAACCCGTGCGCTCCACATTGTCAAGGAAGACGGTGCGGTTTCGGCGGTTCTGGCGGAGTCGAACAGCGGCGAAAAGATCCGCGTTAACTGCAAGGCAGCGGTCATTGCGACCGGCGGCGCCGGATGCAACCCGGAGATGATTCATCAGGAAACCGGCTATACCTTCGGCAAGGATATGTTCAGCTTCGCAATTCCCGGAATCACCGGCGACGGCCTCCGGATGGCCTGGGAAGCGGGCGTTGATCATGTGCCGGTCCGCATGGAACAGGCCGCGATGGTGGTTGGCGTCGATGGTCTTCCCGACAGCGTGTCGAATATTTTCTTCCAGCCGAACCTTCTCGTGAACGCCTTCGGAAAGCGCTTCATGAACGAAGAGTACATGCAGAATACGACCTTCCTTTCGAATGCGGTATCCAACCAGAAGGACCGTACCTCGTATTCGATCGTAGACGATTCGATCGTACGCGAATATATCCGTAAGGGCGTCGACGTCGTGAGCATGGTCCGTTCCGATCCGGACGTTTCTGATTTCTATGACGGAATCAAGATGGCGAAGGAAAACGGCAATGCCTATCCGGTGGTTGCAGACAGCATCGAAGAGCTGGCCGAAAAGCTCGGCATGGATCCGGAGATTCTGCAGCAGACCATTGACGAGTACAATGAGTTCTGTGAAACGACCGACACCCAGTTCTTCAAGCCCGGCCGCTACTTAAAGCCGATTTACCAGGCGCCTTTCTATGCGAATAAGATCGGCCCCGGTGCTTACGGTACGGTCGGCGGCATCCGCATTAACGAGAACTGCGAAGCCTGCGACAGCGATTTCTATCCGATCCCGGGCCTTTACGCAGCCGGCGCGGACGCCTGCAACCTGTATAACGACAGCTACATGTTCCTGCTTCCCGGCAACTCCATGGGCTTTGCCGTCAACACCGGCCGGATCGCCGGCATGGAAGCCGCAGACTACGTCTCGGAACTGTAAGCTTCCGGGGACAGGTTCCAAATGACTAAAATCGTCACGCAGGGACAGGTTCCAAATGACGAATATAGTCACCAGGGGACAGTCCTCGACGGAAAAATATTCGGGGTCTGTCCCCGAGTGACTAAATTAGCCAATCGGAACCTGTCCCC
>CAMPAR010000104.1 GCA_946632055.1 uncultured Lachnospiraceae bacterium | reverse complement strand
GTCGACGGAGGCCGGCGAGGTGCCGCCTTCGCTGGTGCGGCGGGCGACGCAGTTCTCGAGGTTGACGGCGTCGTAGACGGCTTCGTCGAAGACCGGGTCGAATTCGCGGTAGCGGGAAAGCGGCAGGGTCTCGAGCGTCAGGTTTTCACGGATGCAGCAGGCGACAATTTCGCCGGAGAGCTTGTAGGCCGTGCGGAAAGGAAGGCCGCGCGAAGTCAGGTAATCCGCGAGATCCGTGGCGTTGATAAAGCCGGCGGAGGCCGCGCGGCGCATGTTTTCGGGGATTGCGCGGAGCGTGCGGATCATGCCGGTAAACACGGTGAGGCAGAGCGAGATATTGTCGCAGGCGTCGAAAACGCGCTCCTTGTCCTCCTGCATGTCTTTGTTGTAGGCCAGCGGAAGCCCCTTCATCGTTGTGAGAAGCGCCATCAGGTCGCCGTAGACCCGGCCCGCCTTGCCGCGGCAGAGCTCCGCCATGTCGGGGTTCTTCTTCTGCGGCATAATCGAAGAGCCGGTCGTGTAGTCGTCCGAAAGCTCGATGAACTTGAACTCCCAGCTCGCCCAGAGGATGATCTCCTCCGAGAAGCGCGAAAGGTGCATCGCCAGAATCGAGAGGTCCGAGAGGAGCTCGAGGCAGAAATCGCGGTCCGAAACGCCGTCGATCGAGTTGAGGCAGATCTCGGAGAAGCCGAGAAGCTCCGCCTCGTAGCGGCGGTCCGTCGGGTAGGTTGTTCCGGCAAAGGCGCAGGAGCCGATCGGCGAGACATTCATGCGGTCGCTGCAGTCCGCGAGGCGGTCAATATCCCGGAGAAGCATCATTGCGTAGGCCATGAGCGCGTGTCCGAAGGTGATCGGCTGGGCGCGCTGCAGATGCGTATAGCCGGGCATGATCGTATCGCGGTACTCCTCCGCCCGGTCTGTTACGGCGGAAATGAGGCCGCGGATCTTCTCCTGAAGCGCGGCGATTTCATCACGAAGATACAGCCGGATGTCGAGCGCGACCTGGTCGTTCCGCGAACGCGCCGTATGAAGCTTCTTTCCGGCGTCGCCGATGCGCTTCGTCAGCACCTCCTCCACGAACATGTGGATGTCCTCGGCGCTCATATCGATTTCAAGCGCGCCGGAATCGATGTCCCGAAGGATGCCCTCCAGGCCTTCGATGATTATCTCTTCGTCGGCGCCGTCAATAATGCCCTGCTTCGCCAGCATCTTCGCATGCGCGATGCTGCCCGTAATGTCCTGACGGTACATCCGGCAGTCTACGCCGATCGACGAATTCAGTTCATCCGCAAAGCTGTCGGTCACTCCGGCGGTTCTGCCCGCCCACATCTTCGCCATATCTGAGCTCCTTTCCTGATAAAGCAGGGGACAGCTGCCTGTCCCCCGTGGAAAACTGATTACTTTTCGTTCTTTTTCGCGACTTCCGCCTGCACCTTGATCGGAAGGCCGAACAGGTTGATGAAGCCTGCGGAATCCGCCTGGTTGTAGACGTCATCCTCGCCGAAGGTGGCGAGCTCTTCCGAGTAGAGCGCCCAGTCGGACCAGACGCCGGCCTTGATGATATTGCCCTTGTAGAGCTTGAGGCGGACCTTGCCCGTCACATGCTTCTGCGTGGAGGTCACAAAGGCCGAAAGCGCCTCGCGAAGCGGCGTGAACCACTGGCCGTTGTACACGAGCTCCGCAAAAGTGATCGAAAGCTCATGCTTCTTGTGCATCGTCATCTTGTCGAGCGTCAGCGTCTCCAGATAGCTGTGCGCGGCATAGAGGATTTCTCCGCCGGGAGTCTCATAGACGCCGCGGCACTTCATGCCGACCAGACGGTTCTCGATGATGTCGAGAAGGCCGATGCCGTTCTTGCCGCCAAGCTCGTTCAGCTTCAGGATGATATCCTTCGCGGACATCTTCTCGTCATTCAGGGCAACCGGAACGCCGGCTTCAAAATCCAGCGTGATGTAGGTCGGTTCGTCCGGCGCTTCAAGCGGAGAGACGCCCATTTCAAGGAAGCCCTTCTTCTCGTACTGCGGCTCGTTGCCCGCGTCCTCAAGATCCAGGCCTTCATGCGAAAGATGCCAGAGGTTCTTATCCTTGGAATAGTTGGTTTCGCGGTTGATGCGGAGCGGTACGTTGTGCGCTTCCGCGTAATCGATCTCCTCTTCCCGGGAGCGGATGGACCACTCGCGCCAGGGAGCGATAATCGGCATATTCGGAGCGACGGACTTGATGGCGAGCTCAAAGCGGACCTGGTCGTTGCCCTTGCCGGTGCAGCCGTGCGCGATCGCGTCCGCGCCTTCCTCGAGCGCGATCTTCGCCAGTTTCTCGGCGATCAGCGGACGCGCGAAGGAGGTGCCGAGCAGGTACTCTTCATACTTGGCGCCGGCCTGCATCGTCGGAATAATATAATCATTCACGAATTCATCCGTCAGATCCAGCACATAGAGCTTGCTCGCGCCGGTCGCAAGCGCCTTCTCCTCGAGGCCTTCCAGTTCATCGGCCTGTCCGACGTTGCCGGACACCGCGATGACTTCGCAGTTATTGTAATTTTCCTTGAGCCACGGAATAATGATGGAAGTATCCAGTCCGCCCGAGTAGGCCAGAACGACCTTTTTAATGTTCTCCTTGTTCATGAGATCTCTCCTTTTATGCAGTGTGAAAGCAGTTTGTTTGTGAAGATCCGTCCGTTCGCCGGACAGATGAGTTTTTCCGCTCCCGCATTTGAAATGCTTTTCATGCCGGAACTGAATAGTAACATTGTAATGATTGGAGGATCATTAGTCAACCTGAAAATCAATTTTCGGCGGTTTACCGTGCTAAAGAGGTGAATCGGTTCAAAGATTCGTCGGATTGCCGAAAGCCGACAGCCGGTTCATCTTCTTCAGCGCCTTGACGAGCGGCAGCACCATGAGGCACATGCAGAAATTGCTGACGCCGTGGATGATGTCATACGGAAATCCGGCGGCGATCCACGCGAGCATTCCGCGAAAGTCGAGCCCGAAAAAGAGCGCCTGCGCCGGAGCGAACATCGTGCCGAAAAGCAGTCCGTGAAGGGCTCCGACGATCGAGTAGACCGGGACGGCAAGCCCCGCCGGCATCAAGCGCCCGCGCCGGTTCGGATCCGCCGATTTTCCCGCTTCCTTAAGCCTTGGCTGCGGGAGCAGCATCGTCACGCCCCAGAGAATCGGCCAGACATAGAGATAAGGCACAAACCAGGTCGTGAAGCCGTAAAACACGCCCTCAAGAAGAATATAGACAAAGACGGAGTACAGCGCCTTGAAGCGGTACACCACCGTCAGCGAGATAATGAGAAGCGCCACAAGATGGACGTTCGGGATCGCGGCGAGCATCGCTTTCTGAGCGAAAATCACGGCGCCGTACATGGCAAAAAGCGTCAGCTCCTGCAGGGAGACCGCGGAGCCCCGCCTGTTTTTATTCTGCACTCACTCCCCCTCCTTCGTCCGTTCCTTCCTCCAGTATCCGGAAGACGGCCGGCAGCATCTCGATCAGGTCCTCCGGAAGAACCGAGCGGATTCCGAGCTTTTCCGAGCAGAGATCCCCAGCTTTCCCGTGGATCCACGCAGCCGAGAACAGCGCATCAAACGCTTCCATGCCCTGCGCGAGAAGGCTCCCCGCAATCCCGGTAAGCGTATCCCCGGAGCCAGCGCGCGCGAGCCCCGCGTTCCCCGTCGGGTTCTCCTGCACCCGCCCCTCCGGCGTCGAAATCAGCGTGTTTTTCCCCTTCAGGAGCGCACAGGCATGAAAATCCCGTGCGCAGGCCGTCACGGCCGAAAAACGGTCATTTTCGACCTCCTCGCGGCTTTTCTTAAGAAGCCGCGCCATTTCACCGGAGTGCGGCGTGAGAAGAAGCGCCTCAAAGCCCGGGAAGGACAAGGGTCCCGCCCCGGCGAGGTAGTTCAAGGCGTCGGCGTCCAGGAGAAGCTTTTTCCCGGAGAGCGCCTGCAGGACGGGCATCACGAGCTCCCGGTTTTTTCCGAGCCCCGGACCGGCCGCCACGGCCGATGCTTTCGCCGCCCCCTCCCGGAGCTTCTTTCTCAGGTCTTCCGGATCTTCCTCCCGGTAGACCGTGCACACGGCTTCCGGCAGCGCCGCCGTCACGACGGGATAGATGCTTTCCGGCACCGCCATGTCGAGATACCCCACGCCGGAGCGAAGCGCCGCGCGGCCGGAAAGGATCGCCGCCCCGGCCATGCCGAAGGATCCGGCAATCAGAAAGAGCCTTCCGCGGTCGAACTTTGAATAATCATCCCGGATGACCGGCAGAGACCGGACAATGTCTCCGGCTTGTGTTTCGTGCATCTTCATACCTCGTTAAGGATTCAGCCCGAGCTTCTGGAGCTCCTCTTTCACGCGCTCCGCCGGCAGTCCGATCACATTCTCGTAATCGCCGTCGAAGAAATCGATATACTTTCCGAATTCGCCCTGAATCGCATAAGCCCCGGCCTTGTCCATCGATTCGCCGCAGGATACGTAGGCGCTGATTTCGTCCTCCGTCATCGGGACGACGTGGACCTTGGTGCAGACGGAGAAGACCGTTTTCGCCGTCCGGTTCCAGCAGGCGGACGCCGGTGCTTTACACGCTCCGCTCTCCTTTTGCTCCATCCGGATCAGGCAGACGCCGGTGTGGACTTCATGCGCCCGCCCCTGAATACTCCGGATCATGGCTTTTGCTTCTTCCTCGTCCTTCGGTTTCCCGAGGATCTGTCCGTCCGCGGAAACCACGGTATCCGCGCCGAGGACGATCACGCCCTCATCCTTCGAAGCAGGGAAAACGCCGCCCTCTTCTTTTTCAGGAGACGTCCAGAGCTCTGGTTCCGCCGCCACGGCTTCCGCCTTCAGTGCGGCAAGCTCCCGGACGATTCCCGCCGGTTCCTCTTCCGTATACGATTCCTCGGCGTCACTCACGACCACCCAAAAATCAAATCCCGCCTTTTTCAAAAGTTCCCGGCGCCGGGGGGAACCCGACGCCAGGATCAGCTGATAGTTCATATCATTTTTCCAGTCTTTTCAGAGAAGGGGCGATCCCTTCTTTCTGCAGTCCAGCGCTCAGGCGTCCTTCAGGAAGGCCTTGTACGCTTTTACGGCCTCGAAGACGTCCGCCTTCGACACCACTTCCCACGGTGCGTGCATCGAGAGTACCGGAACGCCGGCGTCGATGACTTCCATGCCGTATTTGGCGGAGATGTAGGCGATGGTGCCGCCGCCGCCCTGATCGACCTTACCGAGCTCGGAGGTCTGATAATTCACCTTATTATCGTCCATGATCCGGCGGATCACAGCCACATATTCGGCGTTCGCGTCGTTGGAGCCGCTCTTGCCTCTTGCGCCGGTGAACTTATTGAAGCAGATGCCGTGTCCGAGGTAAGCGCTGTTCTTGGCTTCGTTCACGCCGGGGTAGATCGGGTCGTAGCCCGCGGATACGTCGGAGCTGATCATGCGGGAGTGCGCGAGCGCGCGCCGGACGGCCAGATTTCCCGTGACGCCCATCGCGTTCAGGATTTCCGCCACCGCATTCTCAAAGAAATACGAAGCCGCGCCGGTAGCGCCGACAGAGCCGATTTCTTCCTTGTCCGTCAGGAGGCAGACCGCCGTCTTCTTCGGCGCCTTCGTCTCCAGAATCGCCTTCATCGAGGTGTAGGCGCAGACCTTGTCATCGTGGCCGTAGCCCATGACCATCGAGCGGTCAAGACCCAGGTCTCTTGCCTCGCCGGCAGGGACGACCTCGATCTCCGCGGAGACGAAATCATCCTCTTCGATATCGTACTCGTCCTTGAAGAACTTCAGAAGCTGCGCCTTCACGGCTTCCTTCTCTTCGCCTTCGACCGGGCGGGAGCCGATCATGATATTCAGGTCTTCGCCCTCAATGACGGTCGCGGCGCCCTTCTTCATCTGATC
>CAMPAR010000103.1 GCA_946632055.1 uncultured Lachnospiraceae bacterium | reverse complement strand
ATCGTCGTCTTTCCCGCGCCGGTATCGCCGGAAATCAAAAACAGGCCTTTCTCCTGAAAGGCCTCAAAATCAATATCCGGAACCCGCCCGGCATAGGGACCGAACGCGCTGATGATCAGTTTAATCGGTTTCATGAATCACCCCCGCCTCCTTTGCTGCGGTTCTCATCACTTCCATCTCCTCCTCAGAGATCTCCGTGTGATAGATCTGCCGGTAGAAATCGCGGATCAGATCCGAAAACGACCTGTTTTCGGCGATTTTCGAGATGTCCACCTGTTCCACCTCCCGTGTATGGGAATTATCGTAATCAATCCGGACGGTATTGGGATAGACCTGCTGGAAAATCCCCATGACGTCGTTCATCATCTCTTCGTCCGTCAGCGTCGCATAGATATAATCCTCCGGGTCCTTCACATTCTGCCGGTCGAGAAGCTCCTTCATCCTTCCCCGGATATGTCTAAGATCTCTCCGGGGCTTCAGCGGGATAAGCTCGATCTCAAGCTCTTTTTCCGGAGTGATCGTAAGAAGCGGGACGGACTTCTCATTATTCACTTCGCTCAGCGAATACTTGATCGGCGAACCCGCGTAACGGATTTCTTTTCTCCCGACGCACTGCGGAGAGTGAATATGGCCTAGGGCCACGTAGTCGAAGCCGTCAAAGCAGTCGTATCCGATCTTCTCCACCGTTCCGACGCTCCTCGTCCCGGCGCTTTCAGAGCCGGCAAGCACCGGATCCTCCCCGTGCCCCGCCACAAACTGATGCGCCACCAGGATATTCACATGATTCCTGTCGAGCGGGGTGTTTTTCAGCACCGTCCGGACGGCATCGTCATAATTTTCGATGGCCTCGTCCGGGAAACAGTGTTTCACCTGGGAGGCCTTCACAAAGGGCAGCATGTAAATATCAACGACCGTATCGTCCTCTGTCAGGCTCCTTTTATGAACAGTGCCGTCAAATACCGAGGAAATGAAGACGCGGCTGGATTCAAACAGCGTGCTTCCGAAATTCAGACGGTCATCCGAATCATGATTGCCGCTGATCATAAACACCTGTATTCCCTTCTTTGACAGCGCCGCCAGGAAATAATCCAGCAGCCTCATTGCCGCCTCGCTCGGGACGGATTTGTCATAGACGTCCCCGGCGATCAGCACGCCGTCTGCGGATTCCTTTTCCGCGATCGAGAGAATCTCGTCCAGAATATATCTCTGATCCTCGATCAGATCAAAATCTCCCAGGTTTTTCCCCAGATGAAGATCTCCCAGATGCAGTAGTTTCATACGATTCCTTTTCTGTCCCCGGTTCAGCCGATGACGAGCCCGTCACCGTTGCCCTCTTTTTTCGTGTAGCCGAGGCTGTCGGCCTCCGTGTTCTTCGGGTCGTTCTTCAGCTCCGGCGAATTCCTGAACTTGATGTCCATATCCGCCAGCAGATGATTGTAGCGCTGTTCGGCACGGTTCTCATTTTTTCTCGCAAGCTCCTTTTCTTCCGGCTTCGTCTCCATCGCCTTCCTTCCGAACTCGCGCGCCAGCACTGCGATTTCCATACGGGACCGGGTATAGCTGTTATTATTCCGTCCCTCCTTATCCTGCAGGTAGGCATCCGCCGTAGAATTGATCTTCTTACCGAGCGCGGAAAGCTTTGCGAGGTCGTTCACGCCGATGACAGACCGCAGCACCAGATCCGGATTCTTTTTCGCCTCCGGGTCGCTTGCGAGTCCGTGCCGGCTCAGAAGCTCCTTCTGGTAATCGTTGTAGGCCTTCACCGCTGCTCTCATCGCCTCGAACTTCTGCGAAGTGCCATGGTGCCACTTCCACCAGCCCTCGATCGTGCGGGTCCTCATGACGCGAAGAAGACCGGATGTTGCCGCCTCACCGACTTCCAGGTTCGCCGGATTCGCACGGTTATCCTCACCGATTGCGATCCTGCTTTTCAGCTCCTCATAGTCCTTACTCTGCATTTTATATAAATCCGCCATCAAGCAGACATTTTCGTCCACGATTGCAAAGAGGTTCCTGTGCTTGTGTTTTATCCGTTTATCGATCCGGCTGAGTTCACGGAAGCTGAGCGTCCTGAAGTCCGCATCCTGAACCACCCGGATGCGCCCCGGAACAAATTTTCCGGGAGGAGATACCTTTTCTCCCTTTGCCATCCTGGCAAGCCGGTCCCTGTAGTACTCATTGTCTTCAATGATCTTGTGCTTCAGAAAATTCATGCGCTTCGACGCCGCGTCCAGCTCCTTTTCGGAAAGACCGTAGCCGCGGAGTGCAAAACGAAGCTCCGGCCCGGAAAGCTTCATCATTTTCCGGCACATGGACTCGCTCATCACCATCATGTTGTCGGTGCCGACAAGACGGTTCTTATTACGACCGTCCACAGGGACATAGGTGCCGAAGGATGAATCGTTGTCTATGCCCTGAATGCCGGTAATCTTTCCAAGTACGTCGAACTGGTAGAACACATTTCCGCCGTGACGGTCGATGTTTCCGCAGATATAATCCAGCACCTGCAGATCCGCAACACTCTTCAGCGCATTTCCATCGGTATGCCTGAGAGAGTCTTCATTGATATTGATGGCATCGACCGAAAGATTTGCGGTGTCCATGCCCTTCGCCTGCGTCATGAAGGTTCCTTCGACTTCCTGCCCGTTCTTGTTGATGATCTTCATCGGCCGGGACCGGGCCACAAGATCCGGAACGCCCAGAAGATCCGCAACCGTACTCATGGCGGCATTCCGGTTATCGATGCGGGAGCCGCCCGCGATCCCGGCGCTGTAGCTGTTTGCGCCGAGTTCCACGCCGTACTTGTCGAAAAGCCGGATCATATCCTTCAGTTCGCTTTTCTTCAGATACCCGGAGGCGAAACCGTTCGGAAACTCGTCATCGTAAAGCTCATCGACGACAAGCTCCAGTATGCTGGCATCAAAATTGCCTTCTTTGTCGCAGCACGACGTAAAAAGAACGTTCAGATCCTTTTCCGCGTCACCGCTCCTTTTGGCCGGATTTCCTTTCCGGTCCTGGTAAATCTTCCCGTAGTTCTGGAAATACTTTTCCGTAAAGGTCGTTAATATGCGGGCGGCTTCCGGCCTGGTGCCGGGACGGCTCGCAAGCGCGTTCAGGTCATTCTGGAATTTTTCGGCAACATTGAAGGTCTTTTTGGGCGTGAAAACGCCGGTGACGACCTGACCGCTGTCGTTCAGGAAGGTGATCGGCTGCCGCGAGGACTGCTTCGCTCCGACCGTATTTTTCAGCGGTACATTCCGAAGGTCCAGCCGGATTGCCCGGACATCCTCCAGAATCTCCGGCAGGGTCTTCGGATCCTCGGGGCTGTAGGCGCGAAGACTGTTATAGTTTCCGGACGCGAGGGAGGCGATTTTCCGCACCATGGTCTTATATTCCGCCGGGTTCTCCTCCTTCAGGAGCTCTTCCGCATTCTTTCCGATCTCCATCTGCATTGCCAAAAGCTGATCCCGGTCCTGTGCCGTCAGCATCCTCACGCGGCCGTAGGCGTCGCGTTCATGCAGCTCCCGGAACTTTTCTTCCGCCTCCCGGACGCTCTGCAGAAAAGCTTCTGCCGCCGGAGTATTATGGGCAAACGCCTCAAATTCCTTCAGGTAGGCCGTAAAGGAGGCGTTCTGATCGATCGGAGCAAAATCCTTATTTTTTCTGGGCATGATTCATTTCCCTTTCTCTTGTCAGGCTCGATGGACACTATAAAAGTTCAAATTCAGACATTCTGTTTCAGCCATCATACTCCCTTCTGTCCAACAAATGTCCAACAAAACCCGGGTTCATCGGGAAATAACAGGCATTTTTCCTGGAAAAAGACGAAGCAAAATTTGTCTCCTAATATACTATATCGGTTGACATAATCCACAAAACAAGATATAATATCTTCAGCAAGTGGCTCCGGCCGTTTTCAGAAGGGAAGTGACAGAAAATGAAGCAGCGCACACCGCTGAAGGAACGCCTCCTCCCGGACTACACCCGAGGGGAAGAGATCTTTAATATGGTAACGCACATCGTGGGAGCCGCGCTGGCCGCGGCCATCCTGACGCTGTCCGTCATCATGGCCGCGAACCACGGAAATGTCTGGGGGACTGTCGGAAGCGCCATTTACGGCGGAACCATGGTCATCATGTTTACGATCTCCGCCGTCTACCACGGATTAAAGCACGGGACCGGGAAAAAGGTCATGCAGGTAATCGACCACTGTGATATCTATTTTCTGATCGCCGGCACCTATACGCCGATCCTGCTCTCTGCCATCCGGCCCGAGCATCCGGTGCTCGCCTGGGTCGTTTTCGGAATCGAATGGGGCGCCTGCTTCGCCGCGGCCACCTTCAACGCCATCGACCTGAAAAAATATAAAATTCCGTCCTTTGTCTGCTATCTGCTGATGGGCTGGTGCATTGTATTCTGCGCGAAACCGACGATTGAGGTCCTGTCGTTCCGTGGCTTCTTCTGGATTCTCGCGGGCGGCATCGCCTTTACGATCGGCGCGGCTTTATACCTGGTCGGAAAGAAAAAACGCTACATGCATTCTATCTTTCACATCTTCGTCGTCGCGGGCTGCGTACTGCAGTTTTTCGGAATCCTGTTTTACGCGCTGTAGATGGGATCTCACGTTTTTTCGTGTTTACAAAAAGCCTGGGAGAACCACGGATCTCTCATAGTTCGTCAGAATATCTGCCAGCACGAAGCCCCGCTTGATCGTGCAGTCACCGGACTGGAGCCGGTCGATATGGTTCAGACGAATGGTGTCGGCCAGAAGGTCGATCACCTGCTCCAGCGGCTCCACCTTTTCCGCCAGCTTCTGATCCAGTCCGTCATACGCCTCGATCGTCAGCCCCATGATCTCGAGAACCGCCTTTTCCCGAAATCGCGCCAAGCGCCGCGGAGAATTCATTGCCGACCTCACTGGTTCCCGGAATCCCGCAGGTATAGGCATTTTTATAAATCCCGGAGCTTACATAAACCGTAAGCTCCAGGATCTCTTCCTCTGTCAGCGCGCGGGCGTATGCGGCGGCAAGCGCAATGGCGGCCGGTTCCGTCACCCCGAGCGCGGGTCTCATATCCGCAAGAATGAATTCACGAAGCATTCTGTTCCTTTCCGCTCCGCCGCATTCATATCAATGATCTTTATAAAAGTTCCCAGATTACGGTCACCGTATCCTCGACTTCGATATTCTCCGGCTCGATGTCCATCTCATAACTGTCCTCCATGGCCGCGCCGTATGCCATCGCGGGTTCGGCCAGCCGGTTCATCGGCCGCGTCACGAAATCGATCACGCCCCAGGAGTAATCAATCGTCATGATGCTGCCAAGATCCGTACCGGCTGCCTCCGCGAGAATTTCTGCTTTGTGCCTGGAATCGCTGACCGCCGCCTTCAGCAGTTCATCCTTGGCTTTCTCCGTATCCTTCACGGTATATTCCACATGAAACTCCGGTTTCCCGGAAAGCCGCGCCACCCGGTACAGAATGCGGCCCAGGATTTCCTTTTCGGTCGGGAATTCGATCTTCAGCATATGAACCGCCTTATAACCGACAAAACGCTGCTTCCAGCTTTGATCCTTCGGGTCCTGATAGCTTTCATAGACCGTATCCACCCGGAAGGAAAGCGTTTTCAGCTCTGAGCCGTCAAAGCCGAACTCCGCAAACGCCTTTCGCACCTCCTGAGAATGAACCGTCGACTGCCGGATCGCCTCGTCATATTCGCCGTCCTGATCCATGAGGTCAATCCGAAGCCGGATGGTATCCGGTTTCAGAGACAATTTTCCTTTTCCGGTGACTTTGATTGTCCGTTCCATAGTATTTTCTCCTGAATTTTATTGTTTTTCTCCATGTTCAGTCCTCTTTGGGACTTTTTTTGTAATTTCGGGATTGTCTTTCCATCATCATACTTCCCGGGAACTTCGATGTCAACTTCCAATAAAAAAAGACTCCTTTGTGATGAAATCATTACAATGGAGCCTTTG
>CAMPAR010000102.1 GCA_946632055.1 uncultured Lachnospiraceae bacterium | reverse complement strand
TCACCGTCGAACCGGTGCGGAAGTCCCGCGCCTTCCTCGACATGTACCCGGAGAAACCGAAAAACGCCTATTATTACGCCCAGGACCACCTCTGGTATTATGCGGTCGACAGCTACGGCGCAGGCTACGGGCGCGACCGGAACGGCTGGTACTATTACGACGAAGACGACCTCGGCTGGCATTATTATTCGAAATACGACGACACCGAGCAGGTGCCGGAGGAGCTCTACTATACCAGCGAAGACTACGCCCTGACGGACGACTACAAGAAGCTCCAGTCTGACTACGCCTACGTCTTCCCGGCCGGATTTGTCTGGACGGAATCAACCGATTTCAAGACGAGCGATTACTACGAGGACATCCAGTGGTCCGCGGAAAAACATGCTGAAGAGGAGCGCGAACGCCGCCAGGAGGAGCGCGACAACGACAATGACAATGACTACGACTGGGATGACGATGACGACTGGGACTACGACGACTATGACTGGGATTCGGACTGGTAAGAGTTCATGTCATACCGTACATCCACAGTTGCTTGACAGGATCGCTGTCATGATGTAAACTTTTGGTGCAGAAACACAGGAGGAGATGGTTATGGCTACTGCTGAAGTTTTTAATAATGGCGGCAGTCAGGCTGTGCGGATCCCGAAAGAATACCGCTTTGACACAGAAGAAGTATTTATCAACAGGATCGGAGAAACAGTTCTTCTGACACCGAAAAAGGATCTGGCTTATATGTATGACCAGGGAATTCAGCTGCTTACGGATGATTTCATGGAAGAATGTCTGCCTGAATGCATTCCGTCGGTGCGTGAAGAATTATGAGATATATTTAGGAAAGGGACACACATGTACGAGATCATTACAAAGAAAGAGCTCAATCCGACCGTGACGGAGATGCACATCAAGGCGCCGCTCGTCGCGAAGAAAGCGAAACCGGGCCAGTTCATCATCCTCAGAGTCGATGAAGACGGCGAACGGATTCCCTTAACCGTCGCCGGCGTGAATCCCGAGGAGGGCACGGTCCGGATTATTTTCCAGATCGTCGGCGCCACGACCTTTAAGCTGAATGAGAAGCAGGAGGGCGGATTCATCCAGGACTTTGTCGGCCCCTTAGGCGAAGCCACAAAGACCGAAGGCATTAAAAAAGTCTGCATCGTCGGCGGCGGCGTCGGCTGTGCGATCGCGCTTCCCGTAGCGGAGGAGTTCCACCGGCTCGGCGCGGAAGTGACGTCGATTATCGGCTTCCGTTCGAAGAACCTGCTGATCCTCGAGGATGAATTCACCGCCTGCTCCGACCGGCTGATCGTCATGACCGATGACGGCTCCTACGCGAGACAGGGCAATGTCACCGTACCGTTAAAGGAAATGCTCGAAGCCGGCGAACGCTTCGACGAAGTCATCACGATCGGGCCGCTCATTATGATGAAATTTGTCGTTGCGGCGGTGAAGCCCTTCGGGATTCCCTGTACGGTCTCGATGAATCCGATCATGATCGACGGCACCGGTATGTGCGGCGGCTGCCGCCTGACCCTCGTGAAGGAAGACGGCACACGCGTGACGCGCTTTGCCTGCGTCGACGGCCCGGATTTCAACGGCTACGAGGTCGACTTTGACGAAGCCATGTCCAGAGGGCGGATGTATATGTATTTTGAGCGACGAGCTTATGATGAAACGTGCAATCTGCTGAAGAAATAACACCCAAGGAGAACACCATGCCAATAGATCCGAAGAAACATGAAATGCCCACTCAGGCGCCGGAGGTCCGCGCGCACAACTTTAACGAAGTCGCGCTCGGCTACACGGAGGAAGTCGCTGTGGCGGAAGCCCAGCGCTGCTTAAACTGCAAGAACCGTCCCTGCGTCTCGGGCTGTCCCGTCAATATCAACATTCCGGACTTCATCGCGAAAATGAAGGAAGCGGACTTCGAGGGTGCGTATCAGATCATCAGCAAGTCCTCGTCGCTTCCCGCGGTCTGCGGCCGCGTCTGCCCGCAGGAAACCCAGTGCGAGTCGAAGTGCACGCTCGGCATCAAATTCGAGCCGGTCGGCATCGGCAGACTCGAGCGCTTCGCGGCGGACTGGCACAATGAAAATGTGAAGGAAGCGCCGGAAAAACCGGCCTCGAACGGCCACCGTGTAGCGATTGTCGGCTCCGGCCCCTCGGGACTCACCTGCGCGGGTGATCTCGCGAAGAAAGGCTATGACGTCACCGTCTACGAAGCCCTGCATACGGCGGGAGGCGTGCTCGTGTACGGCATTCCGGAGTTCCGTCTTCCGAAGGCAATCGTCGCGAAGGAAGTGGAGACCCTGAAGAGCCTCGGCGTGGACGTCGAGACCAACGTCGTCATCGGCAAAACCCTCACGATCGACGAGCTTTTCGAGGACGGCTTTGAAGCGGTCTTCATCGGCTCCGGCGCGGGTCTCCCGAACTTCATGAACATCCCGGGCGAGTCCCTGAAGGGCGTCTACTCGGCCAATGAATTCCTGACGCGCTCAAATCTCATGAAGGCCTACCGCGAAGACATGGTCACGCCGATCCAGAAGGGCGGCTCGGTCGCCGTCGTCGGCGGCGGAAATGTGGCGATGGACGCGGCGCGTACCGCGCTCCGGCTCGGCGCGGAGCACGTCTACATCATCTACCGGCGCTCGATGGAGGAGCTTCCGGCTCGGCGCGAGGAAGTCGAGCACGCCGAAGAGGAGGGCATCGATTTCTGCCTTCTGAATAATCCGGTCGAGATCCTCGGCTTCAACAATCCGGACGATCCGAGAGATCCGAGGAACGGCTTTGTTACCGGAATCCGCTGCATCAAAATGGAGCTTGGCGAGCCGGATGCATCCGGCAGACGCCGCCCCGTGGAAATCCCCGGCTCTGAATTCGAGCTTCATGTGGATACGGTCGTCATGGCGATCGGCACCTCGCCGAATCCGCTGATCAAGAATACCACCGCAGGCCTTGAGGTGAACCGCCGCGGCGGAATCATCGTGAACGAAGAGGGCCTGACCTCCCGTGAAGCGGTTTACGCGGGCGGCGACGCCGTGACCGGCGCCGCGACCGTCATCTCCGCCATGGGCGCAGGAAAGGTGGCGGCAAAAGCCATAGACGAGGCGCTGCAAAAATGAAAGGAGGCGGAACGTGCCGTTCCAGATTCCTGTAGGCGTTGAGAGCTTTGAAAAAATCCGCTCAGATCACAGCTATTATGTTGATAAGACGGAGATGATTTATGAGCTTGTCGGAAAGCGTAAGAATAAAGTCTCGTTATTTACCAGACCGCACCGGTTCGGCAAAACGCTGATGATGAGCACCATTGAAAGCTTCTTTGATGTCAGACGAAACAGCGCGGATCTTTTCCGGGGACTGAATATCATGAAACATCCGGAATTCTGCCGTGAATGGATGAATCAGTATCCGGTGCTTTTCCTGAGTCTGAAAAGTGTGGACGGCAGCTGCTTCCGTGACGCTTATGCCATGCTGGAAAGCACGATTTCAGATCTCTGCATTAAGTTCAGCTTTCTTCTGAAGGAGTCTGCTTCGGACCCGGCGGATCGGGAAGTGCTTCAGAAGCTGATCAGCCGCAGGGCAGAGAAAGAAGAGATCAAAAACTCTCTTCGGATTCTGATGCGCATGCTGTTCGCTGTCTATGGGAAACCTTCCGTACTGTTAATTGATAAGTATGATGTGCCTTTGGCCAAATCAAGTGAGGCGGCAGGAAAGGATCCTGAGTGGTATCCTCTGATGCTGGAGGTGATTCGCGGCCTGTTTGACGGTGCGCTGAAGACCAACGAATATCTGAGATTTGCGGTCATTACCGGGTGTCTGAGGATTGCGAAAGAAAGCATCTTTACCGGAACCAATAACTTCGTCTCGTATTCAGTGCTCGATGACGATTTCTCCGAATATTTCGGATTTACAGAGAAAGAGGTGGACGATCTTCTGGCCGCCGCCGGAAGATCGGAGAAGTCCGGTGTCCTGAAGAAATGGTATGACGGTTATCTTTTCGGTGATACACACCTTTACTGTCCGTGGGATGTGGTGAGTTATGTTTCGCAGCTGCTCAGCCGCAGAGACGCCGTCCCGAAAAATTACTGGAAAAACACCAGTCATAATGCGATCCTGAGAACCTTTGTGGAACGGACGGATTTCAGAGTCAACGGGAAATTTGAAACGCTTTTGAACGGCGGGCAGATCCGCCAGACCATTTCCGATGAGCTCACCTATGATACGCTTCATGAGTCTGAAGAGAATCTGTGGAGCGTACTGGTGATGACAGGATATCTCACAAAAGCATCCGTCGGCGAAGGCTCTGCAGTCGATCTGAAAATACCCAACGAAGAGATTCAGCAGATTTTCAGGGACACCGTGGTGGAGTGGTTTAAGGATCACCGGGATCGGTCAAAACTGGAAGAACTCATGGATGCTTTCTGGACAGGAAATGAGAAAAAAGCATCGGAAGTGCTGACGGATTTTTTATATCACACGATCAGTTATCATGATTACCACGAAGAGTTTTACAAGGCGTTTCTTGCGGGGCTTATCTCCGGAATCGGCTATGAGACCAGCTGCGAGGATGAAAACGGCCTTGGCAGGACAGATACAGATATTAAGGATTACAGCCACAAAAGGGCAATCATTCTGGAGGATAAGCTGGCTGGAGACGAGGATGGGATGGAAAAAGCCTGTCAGGATGCACTGGATCAGATTGTACAGAAGGAATATATTCGCGGATTTGAAGCCTTCGATACGGTTTTATGCTATGGGATTGCTTTCTGGAAAAAGAAAGCGCTTGTGAAAAAACTATAATAACTATGCGACGGCCTGCGTTTGCGGGCCGTTTTTTTGAAATTCAGCACGGTTTGTTGGACATCTGGTGGACAGACAATGATAAACTTTGCATGGGAATGGGCGTATTGCGTCAAAAATCATCTGAAATCGGAGTGAAATGGCCGGGATCTTTGCCTTTGACCATAAAAATCGATTTCCCGACAAAATTATAACGAAAACCCTTGAAAAATCAAAAGATTTTTGGTATAGTACAAATTGCACAAAACTATACTTGAACGGGAGCTTGTAATGTCGACTGAGGCAGTAAAATACGAAGTTCCTGTTTTCTGCATTCAAAATCCGGTAAAATATCGGAAAAACTGCTTAAACCACCCGGTCGAGAATTTGTCATTTTAACCAAAACAGTGCAAAACGGCATCCATAGAAGGAACTGGTGTGCAACGCAGACAGAGCTTATGAAAGGAGTGCGGCAGGTTGACCGACAAAGAACTCCACAAACTATCAAGAACCGAACTTCTGGAAATCATGCTGCAGCAGCAGAAGGAAATCGAGCGGCTGCAGGACGAGCTTGAGAAGGCGAAGAGCCTGATCGAAAGCCGGAAGATGCTGATGCGGAAGGCCGGATCGATCGCCGACGCGGCGCTGAAGATCAGCGAAGTCTTCGAGGCCGCTCAGAACGCAGCCGACCGGTATCTCATGAGCGTGAAGGCCTCCGCTGAACACGGCGTGCTGGAAACCGAAGAAGGACCGGAAGGAGAAAACGCTCAGGAAGAAGCTCCGGCAGAAGAAAGTCCAGCAGAAATCACTTCGCAGGAAGAGGCTCCGGAAGAGAATGCGGCGGCAGCGGAAAATGCATCTCCTGAAGAATCCCATCAGGAAGAGACGGCAGACGGAGAGCAGCATGAGTAGAAAACATAAGAACGCCGAAAACTCTCCGGCCGAGACCGCCGCGGAGAACACTTACGACTTTCCGTCCTCGGAGCAGATTTCAAACGAACTGAACCGGATCCGCTATCAGAGAACCTCGGTCAGTACGCTGCGGAGCACCATTTTCACCCTGATCGTCGTAGCGGCTGTGGCGGTGCTCGTCGCCGTCCTCCTGCTTCCAGTGCTCCGGATCTACGGTCACTCCATGAACGATACGCTCGAAGAGGGCGAGGTTGTGATCTCGGTCAAATCGACCGACCTGCATACGGGCGATGTGGTGGCGTTCTACTATAACAATAAGATCCTCGTGAAGCGCGTGATCGGCACTTCCGGAGACTGGATCAACATGGACG
>CAMPAR010000101.1 GCA_946632055.1 uncultured Lachnospiraceae bacterium | reverse complement strand
GCGATCTTCAAAAACAGCTCGTCGTTCAGCTTGTTCAGCGCGTCGCACATCTTCTGGAAGACATGGGGACGGTTCTTTTGTCTTCAAAGACAAAAGAACCGTCCCCATGTCTTCCATGTCTTTCCCATGTCTTCCAGGCGCACAAGCCAAACGGCCCCCGGCTCTAAAGAACCGGAGGCCGTGTTTTTGGGAAGTTCATTTCATCGGGAACCGAGGCGTTTTTGCCTCCTGATTACTGATCGATCCGGTATCCGTCCTGCTCATTTCCCCGGAGGAAAAACTGCTGCACGATCCCCGCGCCCGTGAGAACCCGGATTCTGTCCGGAACCTTCACGGTCTGACCGTCTTCGGTCGTCAGGCTGATTTCAATCTCCAGCACGGCGCTGTCGTCCGGAATGCCGCCGAAATTCATCTCCTCCACGCCGCAGTCGATGATTTCACCGACCTGAATGGACGTTTCGTCCGCATGAATCATGCTGCCGGAGGAGCACAGCTCTCCATCCTTATAATAAGCGAACCCGATCTCGCTGAGCGGTTTTTCGGTCAGGTTGACGATCCGGACACTGTTCTCCTGTTCCTCGCTTTCCGCGGCTTCCGGGGCGGCGTACAGCGAAAGCCCCGTCATCTCCATCAGGCGGTCCAGCTTATGAATGCTGATCCCGCAGGTTTTAATGTCTTCCCCGAAAAGCGCGGAGGCTTCTTCGGCCGTAACCGTCAGCGTTGTCTCCTTTCCCTCCGCCCTATATTCATAGGTAACATGATCCAGATTCCCGATCAGTCCGAGGCATACGGAGGCAAAAGCGCGCATATCCCGTTCGCACTGCTGGATCCTCTCGGCGGGGATATCCTCCTCGAGGAGAAGCTTCCAGCCATAGGGCTCCTCCGCGGTTTCCAGCTCATTCGTAAAGGGGCCGAGGTAGCTTCCGATATTCAGCGCGGTCGCGGTCCGATTGTTCGCGGGCATGTCACCGATATAGTCGTGGCGCGTCGCAAAGAGCGCCGAAGCCTGCCGGGAAACCGACGCGCCCTCGGACCAGACGATCCGGTCGCCGATCCGGACCTCGCGAATCTCTTCTTCCGCGGTGTAGGCGCCCTGCCTGGATCCCCGGAAGAGCGGACTCACGAGGACGGACCGCGCCTTCACGGTAACAACGCCCTGATTCTCGCTGTAGCTGAGCGCGGCAATCGCGGAAGCGCTGTCCGTAGGAACCGCGCTGAAGGACAGTTCCTTTCCGCGGACCTCCAGATTCATCGCTGCCCAGGAGGTATCGTTTTTATTTCCGATCATGAAAACCCGCACCATCAACAGAAGAAGCGCCGCCGCAATCGCGCCAAGAATACTGAACAGGACGATCCTGCGGTTTTTCCTCCTGTTTTTCTTTAAAAAATCCAGCTCCTTCTGTTCCTCCGGGTTCTGCTGCACCCGGTTCTCCGGCGCGTTTTCCGCACCGCGCATGGAGGCAAGAACCGCCCGGCAGCTTTCGCACTCCTGAAGATGTTCCTCCACGAGCCCGTTCGTCACTTCGCTCGTCAGTCCGTCAATATAGGAAGGGAACAGATCCCTGATCATTTCACATGGTATCTTTTTCACTCTGTCACATCCTTTCTCAGTTTCTCCTTGGCGCGGTAGAAGGTTACGCGGGCCCAGTTTTCACTCTTTCCGTGCACCTCGCCGATCTCCGCAAAGGAAAGACCTCCGAATACCCGAAGATACATGACTTCACGGGAGGGCTCCGGCAGCTCGTGGATCAGCTTCATGAGTTCCATCCGGCCGATCTCGCCGACGGCCTCGTGCTCCGTGGATGCCGCACCCGGAAGCTCCCCGCCGCCGGATTCCAGCATCTCTTCCAGAGACAGCTCCGCCGGATGCTTTCGCCTCCAGGTGAGAAGGACATTTTTCGCAATCGCACAGAGCCAGGTCGAAAGCTTGCAGCTTTCATCGTAGCGGTCTACCGTCCGGATCGCCTGATAGAAGGTCTCCTGCGTCAGTTCTTCCGAAAGCTCCGCGCTCCGCGTCAGCGAAAGCAGATAGCGGTATACCGTTCTGGCATACTGCCGGTAAATCTCGTCCATCGGCTGCACCTTCTCTCCCTCCTTTCTGTCCTGTCGTCTTTCAGTATAACACAACTTGTCCTTTTTGCGGCGCCTGTTTATATATGCGGAAAACGGATGCTTCGTTACAGATAATTTTAAAAAAATAGAGGAACGGGCCTCTTGCGCAATTTTCCTCTCTGGATTATGCTATAGACGAACCCTCATAAGATTCCGAACCTCTTTTCAAATACAGGAGAAACGATTATCATGAATCAAGCTTATGAACCTTCAGACAAAGCGCTGAAAAACTGTTGCTGCCATCTCGAAGAGACCGGAAAGACGGAGCTTGTCAGCGTGGAGGAAATGCGACGCCGCGATTTAAAGACGATCGAAAACGGGACGAGCGGCATCGAGCTTATGGGAAGGGCGGCCCGCGGAATTTTTGAGGCTTATGACGGTTTCCGGGACGGCACGACGATCCTCTGCGGCTCGGGAAATAACGGCGGAGACGGCTATGCGCTTGCCGCGGTTCTTTCGGAGGCAGGGATTTCCTCCCGCGTGCTCGTCATGAGTGACAAAACGACGCCCGAAAGCGCGTACTATAAAGAAAAGGCGCGCTCGTGCGGCGTTCCCGTTGAGGAATATATCCCGGGGAAACAGCTGCTCGATCACGCACCTGTTCTGGTGGACTGCCTCCTTGGTACAGGCTTTCAGGGAGAAGTCCGGGAGCCTTACCGATCGGCTATTCAGGAAATCAACGCCGCGAAGGAAAAAGGCGCCTTTGTAATCAGCGCGGATATCAACAGCGGAATGAACGGGGACAGCGGCACCGGATCGCTGATCACCAATTCCGATCTGACCGTCACGATCGGCCTCATGAAAAGGGGTCTCGTAACGGAAGCCGCGCGGCCCCATATCGGACGCCTCGTGCTTGCGGACATCGGTATTCTGTAAAGGGGCGGTACACCCGATTACTTTCCGGCCATCGGATTCACAAGCTGCAGCTTATCCAGTACCTTCAGGCCGAGCTTTTCTGCAAAGGCTTCGCCCTCTGCGACCAGCACCGGATTCCCGACGCGCTCCGGCGCATGGGCGTCACAGCCCATCACAACCAAATTGCCATAGTCCCGGACCATGTTGAAGAACAGTTCATTCGGATAGTTCCGGTGCTCATGCAGCCCCAGAAGATTGATTTCAAGCGGAATCTGCAGTTCCTTTGCGGCAATGCAGATTTCGCGCATATGCTTCTCATAAACGGCTTCCGGCCCGGTGAAATTGATCAGGTCCGGATGCGCGAGATAGGTGAAGCGCCCGGTCTCCAGCCCCTTGATCACATTTTCCACATAATCTGCAAGCCGGGCTTCACTGTCACCCGGCACCCCGGAGTAGCCCGGCTGCTCCGTATTCAGCCCGGCCATGTGCTGCCCGAGGATCATATAATCCAGATGGACCTCCTCTCCGCTTTCCAGCCGAACCCTGCAGGACGCGATGTCGTCCATTGTTTTTTCAAAGATATCCGGGAAATACTCCATCTCAAAGCCGATCGGGATCGTGATCTCGGGATGCGAGATGCGGTATTCTTCCCGAAGCGTCCCGAGCGTGCGGAAGTAGTCGTCGACAAGCGCGCGGTCCACTTCCCTGCCGCCGTTCCGATCGTTCCAGTAGTAATACGGCGAATGATCCGAGAACCCGATCGTTAAAAGCCCGTTTCGGATCCCCTCGTCAATATATTCGCGCTCCGTTCCGACGGCATGGCCGCAGCGCACCGTGTGCGCATGATAATTATGCTTCATAAATCTCCTCTTTTCTGAAAAATGGATTCCCTCAGTATTCCGTGATTTCATGCTTCGAGACAGCCTGATAGAAGGTCAGGATCATGATGATGTAGCAGATCGTTTTCGGAAGCATCAGCATGCCGAGCATCGGGGCCACGCCCGCAAATACCGCAACCGGGATGTAGAAAAGGAAGGACAGAAGGATCCACAGCCACATCAGCCGGAATCTCGGAAGCTCCTTCCGGTTTGCGAAAAACAGAATCATCACGATCATGCCTAAAGCCACGAAGGAAATGTTGCGGTAAATGCCCCACATCATGCTGCTTTCATTCTGAAGCCAGCCGTTCTGCGGAAACAGGCAGACGATCACCCGCATCGCCGCGAGGCTCCATACCGCCGCGGACAGCGTGTTCTTCTTTCCCTCCGGATAGCAGGAGCGCCCGATATAGTACAGAAGCACATAGAATACGGTCATTGTAATTGAGGTCACAAGCTTTCCGATTCCGAGCACCGCCTGAAAATCCGCGTCGATAAAATAGTTCAGTACTCTCGGTACCAGATGAAAAGCGTCCCCGCAGCCAAGGATCAACACCGCAAGGCCCATCCATTTCTCGGTTCGGTTCCGCGCCTTTTTCAGAATCAGCAGTCCGAAAACGACGGCGATTCCGAGATAGGCAATGTCAAAAAAGGATTCTCCGTACTTCATAACAATCTCCTTTTCAGTGTTCGGGAATCATGAGACTCATCTTTGCGAAATATTTTATCCTTCACTGTTTCATTATAAAAGCTGTTTTCCTCCTGTCAAGTGCAAGCCGGATTTTCCTCACAAAACCCGCACAAATCCGTCTGTTTGGGGCATTGTTTTTTCCCGGCGTATCCATTATACTTATATTCGGACATCAAAGGCACTCAGACTGTGCCTCAAAAATACACTCGGGAGGAACTATGGATAAGAATCTGAAACTGAGCAGTCACATTGAAACACTCTATGAAACACGATTCCTCAGCGCCTATGATCTGCAGTACGAGGAAGGGAAGCACTATTACGAAGCATCCCGCCGGAAGAAGGAGGAACTTGTCGCCAATCTGTCGGCGGAGGAATTCCGGGCCATGCTGCCGGATGCCGTGACGATCGCCGTCGTCGTGCATCTTCCGGGAGAAGAGCCCCGGCTTCTCATGACCTATGAGTACCGCTACCCCGTCGGCCAGTTTCTTCTGAGCCCGGTGGCGGGACTTCTCGATCCGGAGGACAGGGACAGCGACGATCCGCTCCGGAGCGCCTCCATCCGTGAAATCAAGGAGGAAAGCGGTCTGACCGTCAAGGAAAGCGACCGCGTCTATGTTCTGAACCCCTGCGCCTTCTCCACGCCGGGCATGACCGATGAAAGCAACGCCTTTATGTGCGCGGAAATCTTCCTGGACAATCTGGACGAGCTGAATCAGAAGGGCGCTGTCGGCACGGAGCTTTTCAACGGCTTCGAGCTTCTGGACCGCGAGCGCGCGAAAAAAATATACCGGAGCGGAAGGGACGAGCACGGTAATTTCTACTCCCTTTCCACCTGGGCGATCCTCAGCGCTTTCCTTTCGCTCTTCTAAAGACGAAAAAGTCCATAAACACGCAGCCCGCTGATCCGATCAGCGGGCTGTTTTTACATCAATCGGGAGGTCAATGAATGCCTAAATATTCGTACAGAACTCTATAATTTCTTGTTTTCTTGACTCGACATCCGTTTTGTATTCAATAGACGTCAACCCAAGATGTCCCACACTCTCTATCTCCAAATGACCATAAAAATGTTCTATGCTACTGATGATTCGCTCGCATTCCGGCATATTTGGACCGGTTCTCAGAGCAATGGTATATCCCTTCTTCCCAGGCTTAATAGATGCATGGGGTTCGTGTGTATTACACCAAGGTGTACATCTATCGATAAATGCCTTAAACTGTCCGGGAATATCTGCCCAGTATGACGGAGAAACTGAAACAATAATATCCGCAGCATCATACTCATCCATTATATTTTCGATGACAGCCGCATCACTCATAACACATTTTGCCGTATTATGGCATGAACGACAACCTTTACAAAATGCATAGGTATAATCATCTATGCAAATAC
Source organism: uncultured Lachnospiraceae bacterium (assembly GCA_946632055.1). GTDB lineage: Bacteria > Bacillota > Clostridia > Lachnospirales > Lachnospiraceae > UBA1267. Next base: position 185 of record CAMPAR010000101.1, on the reverse strand, counting down.
TTTTAACGCTGTATCTGGGTGATAACTGCTCTGAAACTATCTTAACTATTTCAGCAGTTGCCCCAGCGCGTACAGGACTACAATTAATGATTAATGCTCGCATTTATAATTCCCTTTCAGTATCTTCCGATATAACGCTCCACCGTTCATCCCGACAAACTGTGGAACTTGTCTATTTAGCAACC
>CAMPAR010000100.1 GCA_946632055.1 uncultured Lachnospiraceae bacterium | reverse complement strand
TTCGTCTGGTCCTCGAAGGAAAGCCCCCGGTCCACATCGTCAACCGGGAGCTTGGTTATTGATTCTTCACTCTTCTTGGCGATAATACAGATACTCATTGTAGCGGCGGTTGGCTTCTTCCGCCGCTTTTTTCTCGCGCCAGGCGTCGATCTCCGAGCGGATCGCGAGCATTTCGTCCACGACGACTTCGATTTTCGAAGGTTTTTCATACGCGAGGTAGCCGAGCATGCGGTCCATCGCCTTCGGGCTCTCCAGGTGCTTTGCCGCAAGGTCTCCGAGCTCCGCAGGGAAGCCGAGTTCCGTCATCGCCGTCCGGAGCTCCTCGCGTTTCTTTGACCATTCACGCTGCGCTTCTGTCATCATTTTAATCCTTACTTGCGAGAGGACTGTCCCCCGGTGACTAAATTCGTCATTCGGAACCTGTCCCCGGGTGTCACATCTTCAGTTTGCCTTTTTCGTACAGCTTCTCTTTTTCGATCTGCAGCTGGTCAATCTGTTTTTTGCCCAGGGGGTAGACAAACCGCAGCAGGATAAAGACGAGGATGTACAGCACCGCCGGGATCAGGACCGAGTAGGCATACATGCCCCGAAGCGCGGAATCGGTGATGTTTGCGGTGTTCAGCACGTTCTCCGAATAACCGATCCGAAGAAGGGCGGCGTTCACGAGGATCGCGGCGATCGTCTGGCCGAGCTTTCTCATGAAGGAGTAGAACGCGTAGGAGGTTGCGCTGTCCTGCAGGCCGTATTTCACTTCGTTGTAGTCCATTGCGTCGTTCGCGAGTGCCCAGACCAGCAGGAAGATGAAGGCGTTTCCGATGCCGGACAGCAGCAGCACCACAAGGTAAATCACCACGTTGTGCGTATTCATGAGGTACAGCACCAGGTTGCAGACGCCGGCGAGCAGGATGCCGTAGGCGCAGATCTCGCGGCGGCCGAATTTATTGCCGAGCTTCGACGCAAAGAGCATGATGACCGCGACCGGCAGATACTGGAAGACGGTCGGAAGAAGCGTCAGTCCCGGCGCGTTGAAGTAGTAGTCGAAAAGATAGCTGTAATAGCTCTGTCCGAACATCTGCGCCGCGAGGAAGAACATGCTCGCGAGGCATACCGCCACGAAGGGCCGGCTCCGAAGAAGCGTCTTAATGACCTTCCAGGTCTGTCCCTTCTGTACCTTCGCGGGCTCCGTCTTTACGCGCTCCGTCGTCCACTTATAGGTGATGATGAACCCGATGGCCGCAAGCACCGCGATCACCGACACGCCGATGATGATCTTGGGATAGGACATGAAGCGGTTTCCGGCCTCATCCTTCGCGTAGCACAGCGAAATCAGCGCCATGGCGGGCATCGCGCCGAAGGTCGAACCGATCGAGCGGAAGACGGACAGCGTCGAGCGCTCCTTATCGGAGGAGGTGATGACCTGAGCGAGCGAGCCGTAGGGAATATTGACGCAGGTATAGAGCATTCCGAAAAGAATGTAGGTGATGTAGGCATAGATGAGATAGCCTGTCGGGGAAAGCCCCGGGATTTTCACGAACATCAGGATTGCGCCGAAGGCAACCGGCAGCGCGAAAATCTTCAGCCATCTGCGGTACCGTCCGTCCGGCTTCGTCTGCGCCTTGTCGATGATGCGGCCCCACAGCGGGTCATTGATCGCGTCCCAGACACGCGCCACGATGAACATGATCATGATGCTCACGACGCCGACGCCGAGGACGTCCGTGTAGTACTTCTGCAGCACCGACTGCACGAGGCCGAAGACGAGAAGCGATGAGAAATCGCCCATCGCATAACCGATCTTGTCCCGCGTCTTAATGCCGCTGGTTTTCTCAATAAAGCTGTGTTCTGCCATACCGTTTCCCCTTTATTGTAATATTTGTTTCACTGTACGACCGGATAGCTGGTGAGATCCGGGGAGCAGTAAATACCCTCATGATAGAAAACAACGTCGATGTAGCGGACAGCCCGGTACACGGCGTCCCTCGACTCGATCAGATTCATTCTGCGATTTCCGGCCGTTTCATTCTGCGCCCTCAAGTAGGAACGCACCGCCCGCTCCAGCACATTCGTCCGGACGTAGTAATACTGCTCGTCCGCTTCGCTGCCGATCACCCGGAAAGGCCTTACATAGCGCCAGCCCTTTTCAAAGGTCGGATAACCCTGGAAGTCCCTTCCGAGATTGTTTTCATAGCGGTGTATTTCTATAATCGTACCCTGTGAAAGCTTCAGCGCTTCCTTCCGTCTGCCGTTCTCCATCGTGTAATAAGTCACGTCGCAGGGAAGCGTCATCTCCAGAATCTCCTCGCCGCCCGGCAGTGCGACTGCAAGCCCGAGCCAGGAAGAAAATTTGGAAAGATCCATTTCCTCCATCGAGCTGCAGGTCCGGTACTGTGTCTTGGCCTCCAGGTCCGACGGCGTGAAGTCCTTTTCGATCCGCGACCGGACAACTGCCGGGCGGATCACCAGGTACAGCACAGCGGCAGCTACAATCAGCACACCCGCCGCCGCGCGAATCAGAACCCTTTTATCTTTCATATCAGCGCTCCTTTCCGGACAAATACCGGAATCCGCCCGATCGGGGCGTCAATCAGGTAATGCCCGCCGCGGTATTCTTTGCCGGTCCAGTAATCCTTCCAGCTGTCCTCCGGGAGATAAACTTCCCGCGAAACCGCGCCCTCCTCGATAACCGGCGCGACAAGCATATCACGCCCGAGAAGGTATTCATCGGAAACGGTATAGGCTTCTTCCTCGTCGTAATGATAGAAAAGCGGCCGCTGCATCGGAAGTGCTTCGTTCACGAGCTCCTCCTCGCATTTCTTAAGATAAGGCTTCAGCTTCACATGCAGATCCGCGCAGGATTTCAGGTGCGAAAGGAGCTGCTCCGAAGCGTCGAACTGCACGTTGTTCCAGGGCTGGTTGCCCTCGTGGAAGCGCATGACAGGCGAGAAGACGTTCATCTCCTCCCAACGCATCATGAGCTCCGGCGTCCGCTTCATGAGATCGTTCGTCGTATAGCCGCCGACATCCGAATGCGCCGCGCCGAAGCCGCACATCGCAAGAGAGAGCGCGGCGGGAATGACAGAGCCGATGCCGTCATCGAGAGACCAGTCCACATGCTGGTCGCCGGTCCACATCGTGAGGGAATCCGCGACGGAGCCCGTGAAGCCCGCACGCATGAAGAAGAAGATTTCATCCTCCATGCCGCACTCCTCGACGGCCTCCCGGTTCATCTTCGCCCAGATCGCAGGCCACCGGTTGTGCCATTCCTCGGCGGATTCGCCGTTATACAGCACCGCGTCGGTCGGCAGGTATTCGCCGAAATCCGCCATCCAGCCCGAAAGCCCGATGCCGATCATGTTCTTCTTGATAATATTCTTGTACCAATTATACGCTTCGGGATTCGTAAAATCAATCATCGCGGCCGGAAAAACCGTAATCTCGACAAGATAGTCCTCGCCCGCCGCGTTTTTCACGAGATACCCCTTCTCATGCGCCTCCGGGTAGAGATTCCGCTCGAGCGCGATGAAGGGATTGATGTAGCCGAGGAAACGCACGCCCTTCTGCCGCCACTCTTTGATCTTCTCCGGAAGATCAGGATAGAGATCCCTGTCGTACTCCCAGTTCCACATGACCTGGTAGCCGAAGGTGTTATTGCGGCAGCCGCACCAGTCCTGGCACCAGAAGCCGACCGTCGGAACGCCCGCGTCGAGGAGCTTCTGAAGCTTCCGGTCCACTTCCGCCGAGCCCCGCTGCGAGGCCGCGATCACGCCGTCGTAGACCCAGGAGGGGAGCCTTCTCTGCCCGCCGAGGAGCTTCCGAAGCTTTTTACTGAGCGCCGGGAAGGAATCCGCCTTTCCGACAATGATCTTCGGTTCCTCCTGCAGATACAGCGTCGTCTCCTCCGGCTTCGTGAAGTCAAAGCTCATGAAGCACTTCGTATCGCAGTGGATGAAGTATTTCCTTGAAGAAACCACGGTCGGCTGGACATAGTAGGACTCGTATTCGGAATAGGGAAGCTTATGCTTCGGGTCCACGCCCTCTTTCGCCTGCCGCGTCAGCTTCTCCGTAATCCTCTTGCTGTTCTGGTGCTCGGCAACAAAGACCCGCTGCACGAGGCCTTTTAAGTCCCACTCGGAATAATTTTCCCCGCCGCCGTAGAAATGCTCCGTCGGCTCCGAAGGAATGCTGATCCAGAAGCGGTTCGGCAGGAGCGGCTTCACCAGGATTTCCGCATCCTTTTTTCCGCGCGCACCAAGATAAGCCAGCACCTCATTGCCGTCCTCTTCCGACAGCTGCAGGAGGTACTCGACGGGCGAATCCGGGTCCTCGTAGACCAGGGTCAGAAGCTCCGGAGTGCCTTCCGTACCGGCAAGGCTTAAATCCTTCCGGTAAGTAAACTCCTCATCATAGCTGAAAGAGCCGTGCGACATGGTGAAATTGTTTTTTCCGTATCCGATGGAAAAGCGGATTGCAGATAAGTTGTCAGTTAACATAAACACCTCATCAGTCTGCTTCGAAAGACAGCTTGGTCTTCGACCGCGCTAAACGGATGCCACCGGCATCCGGCGGCCTCAAGGGGAAGCCTTAGGCATCCAGCGGCCTCAAGGGGAAGCCTGGGTTTTTACGGCAGCTTGTTCCCTGCCGCCTGGTAGATTTCGTACCACTCGCGTCTTGTGAGCGTGAAGTCGCAGGCACGGGCGGATTCGCGGATGCGCTCCGGCTTCGTGGTACCGACGACCGCCTGCATCTTCGCGGGGTAGCGAAGGATCCACGCGAGAGCGACCGCAGTATTCGTGACGCCCTTCTCCCCGGCGATCCGGTCGATGACCGCGTTCAGCTTCTCATACTTCGGCACGCCGAAGAAGACGCCCTGGAAGTAGCCGTACTGGAGGCTGGACCAGGCCTGAATCACGATGTCCTTCAGGTGGCAGTATTCAAAGATTCCCGCGCCGCGCACGATGCCGGCGTCGATTTCCATGTTGACGTTGAAGCCCTCGTTGATCGAGGGAGTAAACGCGGCCGAAAGCTGCAGCTGATTGGCGGCAAGGGGCTGCTTCACGCACTTTTTCAGAAGCTCCATCTGCATCGGGTTCTGGTTCGATACGCCGAAGTCCAGGACTTTGCCGGAGGACTGCAGGATGTCGAAGGCCTCCGCCACTTCCTCGGGCTCCATCAGGGCGTCCGGGCGGTGCAGAAGAAGGGAATCGAGATGGTCGGTCTTAAGCCGCGAAAGGATGCCGTCCACGGACTCCAGAATGTGCTCCTTCGAGAAATCGAAAATGGTGTATTCTCCCGGGCAGATGCCGCATTTCGACTGGATCCACATTTTGTCGCGAAGATCGGGGTGCACGGCAAGAAGCTTTCCGATATTCTCCTCGCATTTGCCGCCGCCGTAGATATCCGCGAGGTCAAAGGCGTTGATGCCCTCTTCAAGACAGGTCTCGACGAGGAGCTCCAGCTCTGCCGTGGACATCTCCGGAATCCGCATCAGTCCCGCCACAACCTCGGAAACCTTTACTTTCTGTGTGCCGAATTCAATGTAACGCATGAATGTTCCTCCTGATTGCTGTAGTCTACGCTGTTTTGGCCTCACTGCAGGTCTCCCGGCAGTCCTTCCGATCAGATGCCGCAGTTCAGTCTCTCGTATGCGATTCTCGGAGCTCCGTTTGCGAGATAGATGATTCCCCTCCGCGAGAAACCCCGCTTCTGAAGAGCGCCCTGCATCACGTAATTGTCCGCGTGCGTATCGATGCGGATATGGTGGTACAGGGGCTCGGCAAATTCGAGTGCCGCCGTAAGTACGCCATGCACCGTGCCGTCCGAGCCGATGCTGTGAATCGTGGCATAAGGGGTATCGGACAGCCAGAAGCCGGGTCCGCGTCCGGAATCCTCTCCCGGATCAGGCATCGATGGCTCCGCTTCAATGACGGCATAGGTCGGATCGGGCTCCGTAAAGAGCGCGAATGCGCCGACGGGGACAGGTCCCTCCGTGAGAGACTCCGCTTCCTCCGGCAGGGCGGTCACCAGATACAGATGTCCCGTCCGAAGGTCCCGGAGGAGGAGTTCCTCCTCCGGGCTCGTGGTCCCCCACTGGTTCGGATTGCCGTGATCCCGCATGAACTGCCGCGCCGC
>CAMPAR010000099.1 GCA_946632055.1 uncultured Lachnospiraceae bacterium | reverse complement strand
TGCACGGTTCCTACGTCTTCCCGACGCGTGTGATGCTTGTCTGCGCGATGAATCCCTGCCGCTGCGGCTACTATCCGGACAGGAACCGCTGCCGCTGCTCCGAGGCGGAGGTGCATCAGTATCTGTCCCGGCTCTCCCGGCCGCTCCTGGATCGCATCGACATCGCCTGTGAGGTGCCGCGCGTGGATATTTCAAAATTCGGGAAGACGGAGCAAGCCGGAATGGATTCTGCCTCTTTAAGGAAGCTCGTAATCCGCGCCTGGGAGATCCAGAAGGAGCGCTATCGGGGCTCCGGGATTCTGTTCAATTCGCAGCTTGAGGGGAAAGAGCTTCGGAAATTCTGCGCGCTCACAAAAAGCGGGGAGGAGATGCTCTCGGAAGCGTTTGAAAAGCTGGAGCTCTCCGCGCGGGCGCATGACAGAATTCTGAAGGTGGCGCGGACGGCGGCGGATCTCGAGGGAGCGGAGGAGATCGGCCTGAAGCATCTCGCGGAGGCCATTTCGTACCGCTCGGCCGACCGTAAATTCTTCGGCGGATGAGGAGGAAAAAGTGATGGATCGAGAGACAATGGGCTGGTTTTTCCTGAGCTTGATAGCGGCGGAGAATGAAGGGAAATCCCTGGAAATCCTGAAACAGCTGGAGATCGGCGAGGTGATGGAGCTGAAGGGAAAGGACCTGTACGACTTCGGCATTGCGGCGGACCTGAAGGAAGCCGCTGACTTCGACCGGCTGAACAACCCGGCGCTTCTTCAGGAGTGCTGGGAGGAGGTACAGGAAAGAGACGTCCGTTTTATCAGCCGGGCTGATTCCGACTTCCCCGAGGGATTCCTGCAGCTCCCCGACCCGCCTGCCGGCATCTATGTGCGCGGGAAGATGGCGCCTGAAGAGATGCCGAAGGTGTCCATCGTCGGATCCCGGCGCTGCACGAATTACGGGAAGGAGAGCGCATTCTTCTTCGGGAAGGAGCTGGCGCTTTCCGGGGTGCATATCGTATCAGGGATGGCGCTCGGAATCGACGGACATGCCGAGCGAGGCGCGATTGCGGCCTCGGACATGCTGTACGGCAGCGGCGACAGAGTGCCGGTCACGACGGCGATACTCGGCGGCGGGCCGGACCTCTGCTATCCGAAGAGCAACATCGAGCTGTATCAGAATATCCTTGACGGCGGCGGCTGCATCCTCTCCGAGAAGCCGCCCGGCTATCAGGCCAGAGCCTACGATTTTCCGAGGCGGAACCGCCTGATCAGCGCGCTCGGGACCTGCCTCGCCGTCATCGAAGCCGCCGAGCGCTCCGGAACCCGGACGACCGTCGACTTCGCGCTTTCGCTCGGAAGAGAAGTCTTCGCGGTGCCGGGAAGAATCGGGGAGCGGATGTCCGGCGGCTGCAACGAGCTGATCAAAAGCGGCGCGCAGATTCTGACCTGCCCCGAGGATATCCTGCAGTATCTCGGCCTGCAGGTGCGGGAGGACCGGAAGAAACCGGTCAGGCTCGTGCTGAGCCTCGAGGAAAAGGAAATCTACAGCTGTATCCGGGAAGATCCCGTCACCGTGGACGACCTGCTTCTTCGCTGCAATTTCCCGGTGTCCATGCTCCTCGAGATCCTCGTGCGGCTTGAAATCCGCGGCGCCATCAGGAAAAGTCCGCTCTCCGGCTATGTGCGCGCCTGAAGAAAAACTTGCACTTTTCCCTGTTTTGCCGTATACTTACTACCATTAACGGACTGAAGGGAGGACTGAAGATGAAAATCGGATGCGTCAAGGAAATCAAAAACAACGAGTTCCGCGTCGGCCTGACGCCGGACAATGTAAAGGCTTATGTGGCTGCCGGACATCATGTCTATATGGAGAAGGGGGCCGGCATCGACTCCGGTTTTACGGATAATGAATATGTGGACGCCGGTGCGTCGCTTCTTGACGAGGCCGCGGACGTCTGGCATATGTCGGACATGATGATCAAGGTCAAGGAGCCGCTTCCGGAGGAGTATCCGCTTTTCCACGACGGGCTGATCCTGTATACCTATCTGCATCTCGCGGCGGACAGAGAGCAGCTTGAGGCTCTTCTTCAGGGCAAGGTGAAGGCTGTCGCCTATGAAACGATTCAGGAAACGGATCACAGTCTTCCGTGCCTTGCACCGATGTCGCAGATCGCCGGACGGCTTTCCATTCAGGAAGGCGCGAAATATCTCGAGAAGCGTTTCGGCGGGGAAGGCATTCTTCTCGCCGGCGTTCCGGGAACGCCGAAGGCCAACGTCGTCATTCTCGGCGGCGGCACCGTCGGCATGAACGCCTGCAAAATCGCGGTCGGCATGGGCGCGAACGTCACGATCCTCGACGTCAACCTGAAGCGGCTGGAGGAGCTGGACAATATGTTCGGCGCGCATATTCAGACGCTTGTCAGCAATGACAGCAATGTGGAGCGCGTGCTTCGGGACGCCGACCTCGTGATCGGTTCGGTGCTGATTCCCGGCGGCTCAACGCCGAAGCTTTTCAAGGCGAAATACCTGCCGGAAATGAAGGACGGAGCGGTCTTCGTCGACGTTGCGATCGACCAGGGCGGCTGCGGAGAATCTTCTCATGTCACCACGCATGACGATCCGGTGTACATCCAGAACGGCGTGGTTCATTACTGCGTCGGCAACATGCCCGGCGCCGTTCCGCGCACCAGTACGATTGCGCTGACGAACGCGACGCTGAAATACGGTCTGCAGATTGCGAAGTACGGGCTGGAGGAAGCCTGCAGAAAGAACGAAGTGATCGTCTCCGGCGTCAACACCTATCTTGGAAAACTGACCTGCAAAAATGTGGCGCTTGCGCACGGAATGGAGTATACCAAGCTTCAGGATCTGATCGGGTAAGGCAGGGGATCAGAGATTTTTGAATCGGTCATGATGGTTAAAAAACAGAGCATTAAAAAACAGATTATTGCCGCTGTCTGCATGGCGCTGATCCTGGCGCTGACTTTCAGCGGCTGCAGCTGCGGAGGGGATAAGACCTCCGTGGTCTCGGAAACGATGGAGAGCGGCTCAGCGGCCGAGAGCAGCAGCCTTTCCGCCGAAGAGTCGGAGGAGAGCGTCGCTCGGTCTGATACGGAATCGGAGAAGGAGAGCACCTCTCAAACCGTGAAAGAGTCGAAGAAGGAGAGTTCTTCTCCATCGGCCGAAGAATCGGAAGAGGAGAAAGCTTCCGAATCCGCGGCGGAAACCGACAGAGAGTCGGAGGAGAAAAACGCTTCATCCGAAAGCTCCGAGTCCTCGGAAGAAAAGAAACCTTCATCCGGAAGCGCGGAAGCTCCGAAAGAGGAGAACGCTTCATCCGGAAGCACGGAAGCCGGGAAAGAGGAAAAGCCGGCTGAAAGCAAAAAGGCTTCGGAAGAGGAAAAACCGACGGAACAGAGCGGCGAAAAGGCAGGCGAAGCGGAGAAGAACACCGCGAAAGCGCCGAAGAGTTATCAGGGCCTCCACGTCAGCGGAAACCGGCTGGTCGACGGCGCGGGAAATCCGGTACAGCTTCGGGGCGTCAGCACGCACGGACTGGCCTGGTATCCGGGCTATGTCAATCAGGCGATGATGAACGAGCTTCGGACGAACTGGAACTGCAACACGGTGCGTTTTGCCATGTATACCGGCGAATCCGGCGGATACTGCACAGGCGGCGATCAGGCCGCGCTGAAGCAGCTTGTGAAAAACGGAGTGCGCTATGCCGCGGCAGCGGGGATGTACGCGATTATCGACTGGCACATCCTGTCGGACGGCAATCCGAACATGCACCTCGCGGAAGCGAAAAGCTTCTTCGACGAAATGTCGGCGGAATTTGCCGGCACGGGCAGCGTGCTGTACGAAATCTGCAATGAACCGAACGGCGGCACCGGATGGGCGGATGTCAAGGCCTATGCCGAGGAAATCATTCCCGTGATCCGGAAGCACGACGCCTCGGCCGTCATCCTTGTCGGCTCGCCCACCTGGTCGCAGGACATTCATCTCGCGGCCGCCGATCCGATTACCTCGGATGACAACGTCATGTATACCCTGCATTTCTATGCGGCGACGCACCGGGATGACTTGCGGCAGCGTATGACGCAGGCCGTAAGCGCGGGGCTTCCGGTTTTCGTCAGTGAATTCGGGATCTGCGACGCGTCCGGAAACGGCGCGATCGACGAGGCGGAGGCGGACCGCTGGGTCGCGGAAATGAACCGGCTCGGCGTCAGCTATATCGCCTGGAACCTGTCGAACAAGAATGAGAGCTCGGCGCTTCTTCAGCCTTCCTGCGCGAAGACGAGCGGCATTACGGAAGGCGATCTCAGCGCCTCCGGCCGCTGGCTGATGCGGACGCTCGGCGGAAAAACGGGAGGCGGAAGCGCGGCCGATGCGCCTGTCAGCGCGCCGCCCGAAACGGAAAACACCGCTCCCTTAGAGCCGGAAACTGCGGCTCCGCCGGCATTCGAAGGAAGCAAAGCGCCGGAGAAGCCCGCGGAGGAAAGCCGCGCGATAGAAGAGACGACTGCGGCAGCACAGACTGAGAATGCGCCTGCGCCGAAGAGCGACCATGAGATTTCAGCAGGCGGACTCCTCGTGAAGGCGCACCTGAGAGATCACTGGAAGTCCGGCGATACGCCGTCCTATCTCTATGATCTCACGATTCAGAACACCGGAAATGAGGCGCTTTCCGGCTGGGAAGTCCGGATTCCGTTTGACGGCAACTTTACGCTGTCCGGCAGCTGGAACGGCCTCTTTGAGACCGAGGGAAATACGCTGGTCGTGCGCTCGCTGGATCATAACGCGCTTATCCCTGCCGGCGGCAGCATCAGCGAGATCGGCCTTATTATCGACCGGGAAATCGCGGACTGATTTTTCGGCAGGCCCCGGCTTCTTACCGGGCATCCACTTGTATTTTTGGTGCATTTGAGATATACTGATAGAAAGTGCGGTTTAAGTGAAGCGCATCAGTTTGGAAGAAGGATTTTGAATATGAAAAAGTTTCTCGGATTTGTTGACAAGTATCTGATCTGGGTGCTCGCCGTCGGCGGCATCGCAGCCGTCTCATACGGCGCGTGGTTCCAGACGGAGGGCTTTACCTTTGCGGAGGTCCCGCTGACGACGGTGCTGTCCGCCGCGCTTCTCGGAGCCGTGCTCGGGGCAGCGATCATGTCGTATCTTGTGACCCTGTCGAAAAAGAAGACCGTCGGAAGGAAGAAGCTCGTGCGTACGGAGCTTGCGGCCATGATCCGCGGGTACATGGTCTGCTTCGCGCTCTGCATGTGGATTGTGTATACGGCGAAAACAACGGCTTTCTTCTACTTCGGAATCGGCGGCATGGCCTTTACAATCGTGACAGCCTGGTACTATATGATCTGGGGCTGGATTGAAAAGTCAAAAGCCGGGAAGAAGCAAGAGGACGGCAAGGCCGGGTCCGGAAAATGAAGACGATCGTTTTATCAACAAGAGATACAGAGGTATCGGAAATTGCGAAAAAGGCCGCGGCGGTGTTTGCATCGGGCGGCCTTGCGGCGTTTCCGACGGAAACCGTTTACGGGCTCGGAGGAAACGGGCTGTCGGCGGCGTCCGCGGAGAAGATTTACGCCGCGAAGGGGCGGCCTTCCGATAATCCGCTGATCCTGCACATCGGAAGGAAGGAACAGCTCCCGCCGCTTGTAAAGAAAATCCCGGAGAAGGCCGAAATCCTGATGGAGCACTTCTGGCCAGGCCCCCTGACGATTATTTTCGAAAAATCCGACCTCGTGCCGGAGAGAACCTCGGGCGGGCTTTCGACGGTGGCCGTGCGCATGCCGGTGCACCCGGTGGCGCAGGCGATCCTGCGGGAAACGGAGCTTCCGATCGCGGCGCCGTCCGCGAATCTTTCCGGGCGGCCGAGCACGACGAAGGCCTCCCACGTCATCGAGGACCTTTCCGGGAGGGTGGACCTCATCATTGACGACGGAGAGGTGCCGATCGGCGTGGAATCGACGATCATCGATATCTCCGGAGACCATCCGGTGCTCCTGCGGTACGGCTATGTCACCCTGGAAGAAATGGAGGAACTGATCGGCCCCGTCGAAGTCGATCCGGCGATCCGGGCGGAAAATATCATCGCGCATTCGGTAACGGTCGAACACCCGAAGGCGCCGGGGATGAAATACCGCCACTACGCGCCGAAATCGCCCGTTTTTATCGTTTCCGGGGCGGAAGAGAATGTGATAGCCGCCATCCGGGATAAAGCCGGCGAAAACACGGGAATTCTGACCTTTGACGAACATCTGCATTTCTTCCCGTCGGGGAGGAAAGTCTCGGTCGGAAGCATTCGAAATCCCCGGGAAGTCGCGCACCGGCTGTTTGACGCGCTCAGGCAGTTTGATACGCTTCCCGTGGACGTGATTTACGCGGAAGACATGACGGCCTGCGATATCGGCGGCGCG
>CAMPAR010000098.1 GCA_946632055.1 uncultured Lachnospiraceae bacterium | reverse complement strand
AGCATCCACAGATTTTATATCGTAGCTAGGAAACAATAATTGACAAGTCGGGATTGAACAAAATCGCTGCGCGATGGCCTGACAAGGCCGTAGCGCAGCGATTTTGTTCAATAGGAAATTGCAGATCTGAAAATCAGCCGTGCAGGTCCGGATCGTAGCCAATGAAAAGATCCCTGAGGAAAACATCTGCATGTGTGACCCAGAGGTCGAAGTTCGGATCGCCCTTGCCGTTGATGATCTTCCAGCCGGCGTAGCCGTGCGGGTGGCCGGCAAAGGTGTGGATTTCTACCGGGACATCATTCTTCCAGAGCCATGGCAGAAGGCCGTTCATGTTGGCAATGCAGCCGAAATCCTTCCGGCCGATCGCAAAGAAGGTTGGCGGATACTTGAAGTCCGGACGCGAAAGCTCGGTGCCGAGGTGTCTCGCGCCGTAGACACAGAGATAGGCATTTTCGGCGCCGTATTCTTCATCCGCTTCATCCGGCCGGTAGTCCGGATAGTAATCCGTGAATTTCTGCCCTTCAGAGTAGAATTCCGCGCACGCGTCCCCCGTGACGCCTCCATTCGAGAAACCGGCATACGCCAGATGCTCCTTATCGAGGCTGTATTTTTCCGCATGACAGCGTATCAGACGGAAGCAGCGCGCGGCGTCCGAAGCGGTATCGAGGCGTGACCAGGGACCGAGATTCGGCCGGCACTGGAGAATGAAGCATTGATAGCCGAGATCGTTGAATTCCCGGCCGACTTCGTAGCATTCGTTGATCGTCCCCGCGCCGTGTGTTCCGCCGGCGACGAGTACGATGCCGCCGACCGGCGTCTTCCCTTCAGGCAGAAGCATTTCGAGATAATATGGCCTGAAATCCGGCTCGTGATCATAGGCGTGGTCCGGATTTTCGGTATAGACCGTCTCCTGGGGCATATTGCCCTCTTCCCAGAGATAAATGCGCTCCGGCGCGTCCGAAAGCAGCTGTATCGCGTCCCGTTTCGCCGCGAATTCCTTCTTCAGCGTGTCCTTTTCCTCCTGGGAAAGACCGGGATTCCGGAATTTCATCTGGAATTTGAAAAGGTCGATCAGCTCCGCGACCGGGTAGCGGGTGGGATCCTCGTATTTCGGGATCGCGAGGTTTATTTCCCCGCCGAATTCCTTATTGAACGCAAGCATCGCCTTACGCATTTCTTCGTATTTCTTTGTCACATCATCATCCATGGCAGAATCCTCCTTTATCAGCTTATGATCATTGTTCAGTCTCTGTTCGAAAAGTTTTTTCGGATCTCGGATCGGAGAACTGAACAGCTGCGGTTTACGACAGTATAATAGCATGATAAACGGCTGCCGTCATTCGAAAATGTGAAATATATTTTTGATTTTCAACAATTCAGGAGACATTTTTTGAATGACAAAGGGCGCTTCTTGCACTATAATCGTATCATAGTGAAATGCAAGGAGGAACTCTGCCATGAATTTTGAACGCCTGACAGCATATCTCAACGGCTTAAAGGAATCCTACGGCGTCCCGGGAGTGGACGTAAAGGTGATGCGGAATCATGAAACGGTTTACCGGCATATGTGCGGATCATCCAGCTATGACGGGAAGCGTGCGGTATCCGAACATGATCTGTACGATATTTATTCGATGTCAAAGATTGCGACGATGACGGCAGTCATGCAGTGCGTGGAGCGGGGGCTTGTGGCGCTCGACGATGAGGTTTCAAAATATCTGCCGGAATACGCAGAGATGTATTATGTCCCGGATTTCAAATTCGAATGGCCGCCGAAGCCGCTGACTCAGGCGGACGCGACCGAGAAAGCGACGAACCCGATCCGGATCTGGAACCTGATGTCGATGACGGCGGGACTTGGCTATGATACGGCTTCCGAGTCGATCCGGGAAGTGCAGGAGAAGACTGGCGGCGAGGGCTCGACCCGCGAATTTGTCCGCGCCATCGCGAAGAATCCGCTTCTTTACAATCCGAATACCCATTATCTGTATTCTCTGGCGCATGATGTGCTGGCGGGGGTTGTGGAAGTTGTAAGCGGCATGCGCTTCGGTGAATACATGCGGAAGAATATCTTTGACCCGCTGGGCATGAAGGAAATCTGGTATCAGGTGCCGGAGGAGGAAAAAGGCCGGCTTGCGGCACAGTACGCGCTGGATTTTATGACGGGAGAGATGACAGAGAAGGAAGGCAATACCTACCGCCTTTCGAAAAACTACGAAAGCGGCGGCGCGGGTGTCTGCACCTCTGTTGACGAATACAGCAAGCTTCTGGACGCGCTTGCCTGCAATGGTGTCGGAGCAACCGGCGCGCGGATTCTTTCCGAGGCATCTGTCCGCGAGATGGGCACGAACCGTCTCAGCCCGGAACAGATCCTGGAATTCCAGCAGGGCATGCGCCTCGGCTACGGCTATGGTCTCGGCGTCCGTGTGCTGATCGACGGTCGGTATTCGAAATCGCCTGTGGGCGAATTCGGCTGGGACGGCGCGGCGGGCGCCTATGCGCTGATCGATCCGGTGAACCATATTTCGGTTTACTACGGCCAGCAGGTTCTCGGCATGGTCAAATCCTACGCCGAGATCCATCCGGCGGTCAGAGACCTGGTCTACGAGGGATTTGCGGAAGGATAAGCGCCGCGAAATCCCCGATACGGCTGAAAGGAAGCAGCAATGAAGAAAAAACGCAAATCCATTTCCGCCATATTTACGATCCATCAGTTCACGATCGTTGCAGTTATCCTGCTGTTCTTTATGGCTGCCGGCCTTGCCTTGCTCGCGGCGGAGAGACGGTCGGCGCAGCAGGAGCGTACTTCCCAGCTGAGCGAAGCGCAGAACGCCGTGAGAAACCGGCTGGAACGGATTGACAGCAGCCTGTTTGAGACGCTGACGACGAGCGGCAGTTATGACGGCCTGTGGTCGACAGAAAACGGCAAGAAAGTTATCGACAAGCTGCGTCTGAAGCAGCTGATTTACGAGAAACAGATCCTGAATACCGATATACGTTTCTTCTTCGCTTTCTGCCCCGGGGATTTCATGATATTCCAGCCCGGGCAGCAGACGACGGTTCCTTTCGAGGAGAGGATTGCGGTGAAGGACTGGCTGGAGTCCGAGCTCCCCAGGGAGACGGCGGATTTCAACCGCCGCTGGATGTTTTATGAAATCGGCGGCAGGAAATATATCGGAATCCAGTTTTATCTGCGTTCGGAGGATTTCTATATCGGCGTTCTGGCGGACCCGGAGCAGGTTTTCTCCGAGCTTCTTTTCCTCGCAGACATTTATGAAGGCTCTGCGGAAGTAACGGATTTTCGAGGAGGAAGCTTTTCGTGGACGGATGAGAGTCTGAAAAGGGATCTCTGGAATCCGGTCTCGGAGGATATCGTTCTGACGGAACAGCTTTCGATGACCATCAGCCTTCCGATCGGAAGCTTCACGCAGTTCGGATTCCAGCTCCTCTTCGTGGTGTTTGCGGCGCTGGTCCTTTCCTTCGTGCTTATTGTGCTGAATAACCGCCGGCTCAGGAAGAAAGTGATCGCGCCGGTACAGCAGCTTTCCGGAGAACTGCGCGAGATCGAGGATGTGACGCAGATGAAGCCGGTTTCTGAGAATACCGATGTCGTGGAGCTTCGGACACTCGAAACAACGCTGAATACGCTGCTTTCCGAAGTCATCGCGGACCGCATGCAGCTTTATGAGAATGAACTGCAGAAGAAGGAACAGGAGCTCACGCTTCTGCGCTCGCAGATCCGTCCGCATTTCTTCCTGAACGCCATTACAACCGTCAGCGCGATGACCTATCAGAACCGCAATGATGATATCAGAGACTATCTGATGAAGCTTTCGGGTTATATCCGCTATGTCATCGGCACGGAGGAAACCTACGTTACATTGGAGCAGGAGCTCTCCAATATCGACAACTATTTTGAGATGCAGGAGATCCGCTTTCCGCAGAAGGCGATGGTCTTCATTGACTGCGAAGAAGAGGCGAAGAAGACACGGCTTCCGAAATACCTGCTGCTGACCATCGTCGAGAACGCGTTCAAATACGCAATGGGGCAGACGGAATTCATGGAAGTGCTGATTTCCTGCCGGAGTGTCCGGGAAGAGGATTTCACGGGCGTCACGATCGCGATTGAAGACAACGGACCGGGATTTTCGGAAGAACAGCTGCGGTACTATAATTCCGAACAGCCGGCTCTGGATGCGGACGGCCACATCGGCCTGAAGAACGTACGCCGGACCCTGGAACTTCATTACGGAAAGAGCAGCCTGATGCGGGTGGAGAACGTGCTTCCCTCCGGCGCAAGGATCGAGATCCGGATCCCGGAGGAAACAGAGGTACAGGAAACAGAAGGAGATACAGAGGGGAATGAAGGTACTGATCGTTGAAGACGAGCATAATATCCTGGAAATGATCGAAAAAACGATTCCCTGGGAAAGCCTCGGAATTACGGAGGTGCTGTCCGCCGAGAACGGCCGCGACGGCCTTTCTGTGATCCGGGAAACGAAGCCGGATATCGTGATCAGCGACATCGAGATGCCCGTCATGGACGGAATCGCGATGACCGGGGAGCTTTTGGAGGATGTGTACCGGCCTGAAGTGATCTTCCTGACGGCCCACGCTGAGTTTTCCTATGCGCAGGCGGCTATCCGTTTCGGCGTTGTGGATTACCTCCTGAAGCCCTTTCTTCCTGAAAAGCTGATCGCGGTGCTGACAAAGGCGATTGTACGCTGCCGGGAGAAGCGGAAGGAGAATGCCCCGGAGGAACCGGAGAATCCTGAAAGCGCGCGCCTCATGCAGCAGGCGTTTTTCTTGGAGCTTCTGAATCATGTCTTCCCCGCGGATACGAAAGAGATCCGGATCGCGGCGGTAAGGCGGGGTGTGGCGTTTGATCCGGAGGAACCGTCGCGGCTTGTGGCTTTTCAGGCGGACATTGAGGCGGGTCTGCGGAAATACAGCCGGCATGAGCTGCTGTTCATACTGGAAAATATCACGACAGAGGTGATGATCGGACTTGAGCGGGCGGCGGAGAACTATTATGCGGCCCGGATTTCCGGCGGACTTTTCCACGCTTATTACCGGATTCCGGAAAAGGACTTTTCCAATGAACTGATGCGCCAGAAGGCGGACCGCCTTTCGGAGGCGCTTCGGATGTATCTGGATCTTTCGATCGCGTGCGTCGTCTCAGATGTGGTTTCAGCGCGGGAACTGGCTGACACGCGGGATCTGGCAGATGAATATCTCATGCGCAAAACATCCCTGCAGTCCAGCTTAAGCTACCTTACGGAGGACAGCGGCGTCTCGCAAAATGAACAGGAAATGATCAGCCAGGAGACCGTTGTACGGCTTGTGCGCGAACGCAGGAAAAGCGAACTCGCGCTGTATCTGAAGCGCTTTCTTGAGAAGAACGGCGCGCGGCTCGATCCGGAGTGGATGCAGGTCATCTCGAGCGGGCTTACGCAGGCTTTTTACGGCTACATGTATGAGAACCATCTGGACACGCAGGAGCTGATGCAGGACCAGATGGTGCGCCAGATTCAGAAAAATGCCTCCTCCGGCGCGGTTTATATGATCAAGTACGCGAACTACATGTACGATTACGTCACAGCGCGTATTGATGAGAACCGGAGCGAAGGTTCGGCGATCGACCGGGCGAAGAAGTATATCGAAGCGCATTACATGGAGGAAATCGGCCGGCAGGAGATCGCGGACGAAGTGCTTCTCGCGCCGAATTACCTTTCCAAACTGTTTCATCGCGAGACCGGGAAGACGATCCGCGAATACATTAATATCTGCCGGGTTGAAGAAGCAAAAAAACGGATTGAGACGACCCGCGGCAGTATGACCGAGATCGCACTGGAGGTCGGATTCGATAATATTTCGTATTTCTCGACGATTTTCAGAAAATACGCGGGAATGACTCCTGTCGAATACCGCGCGATGGTCGGCGGGAAATAAAGGAGGAAAAGAAGCTATGAAACTGAGCGGAAAGATCACCGGCATACTGACGAAAATATTTGACATGGCTGCGCTGAGCCTGTTCTTCCTTCTATGCTGCATTCCTGTCGTGACCGTGATTCCGGCGGCCTGCGCGCTTTACCAGACCGGCTCCAAGGTGCTGCGGCACGACGTCGGAAAAGTGACGGGGGAGTTCTTCAAAACCTTTAAGGACAGCCTCCGGCAGGGAATCCCGCTGAGCCTGATCTATATTCTGCTCGCCGGTATTCTGTTCGGCATGAAGCTTTTTTACGACTGGAAGGGCGTCAATACGAATCTTGGCAGCATCTATTTTGTCTTTGTGCTGGTCTTTTCCGTCGTGCTAGCCTGCGTCAGCTACTATCTGATACCCGTGATCACACGTTTTTCCGTTACGCTCGGCGGAGGACTCCGGCTGGCGCTCTGGTTCGGCGCGAAGAATCTGTTTACGATGATTCCCCTTGTGATTACCTTTGCCGGCGCCGCCGCGCTGTGCTATGTCGTTCCCTTCGCGCTGATCATTGTCCCGGGCTTTTACGCCTGGCTCTGGGCGCTTCCCGTGGAGAAAAGCTTCAAAAAATATATCATTGAAGAGCTGAAGGATCCGGAAGCGCACGAAGGCATGTGGTACATGGATTAGACAGGGCCAAAAGTGAG
>CAMPAR010000097.1 GCA_946632055.1 uncultured Lachnospiraceae bacterium | reverse complement strand
GTCAGATCGCAGCCCCAGGCCGTGGCGGACGCCTCTCCCATCTTCATATCGGAGACGAAGACGACCTTCTCCTCCGAAAGAATCGCGAGCGCCTTCTCTTCGTCAAAGGGCAGCACCTTTCCGCCGCTGCAGAACAGGATTTCCCCGTTTTCGCCGGTCATGCGGATCTCCACCTGCTCCGGGTCAAACTCCGGCCCGGCATAGCCGAGTGCGCACAGCAGCCGCCCGCAGTTCGCGTCCTTGCCGAAGACCATCGCCTTCACAAGGCTCGAGGTAATCACGGACTTCGCGAGAATCTTCGCGTTTTCCACCGTATCCATGTGGATAACCTGCGATTCGATCAGCTTCGTGGCGCCTTCGCCGTCTCCCGCCATCTTCATCGCAAGCTCCCGGCACAGCGTGAACAGCGCGCCGTAGAAAAGCGCGTAGCTTTCATCCTCTTCCATAATCTTCCGGTTTTTGGCCTCGCCGTTTGCGAGCACAAGAAGCGTGTCGTTCGTCGAGGTATCCCCGTCGACCGAGATCATATTGAAGGTATCGTCAACAATCCGGCTGACCGCCTTCTGAAGGAGACTTTTCTCAATGTCGGCATCCGTCGTAATATAGCAGAGCATGGTGCACATATTCGGATGAATCATGCCCGAGCCCTTCGACATGCCGCCGATCGTGACCGTCACCGTGCCGTCTCCGTCCGCTGCCGGAAGCTCGATTTCATAAGCAAATTCCTTATTGACGGTATCGGTCGTCATGATCGCCTTCGAGGCTTCCGTTCCGGCCTCGGTGCTTTCGGAAAGCGCCGGGTAGAGCATGCCGATGCCCCGCTCGATTCTCTCAATCGGAATCTGCATGCCGATGACGCCCGTCGAGCCGATCAGTACGGATTTTTCGGGAATGCCGAGCACCTCCGAAGCGATTTTAGCGGTCTTTTCGCAGATTTCCATGCCTTCCTTGCCGGTTCCGGCATTCGCAATCCCGGAATTGACAATCACGGCACGGGCCTTCTCGCCGGACCGCACAATCTCACGGTCCCACAGAACCGGAGCCGCCTTGACCATATTCTTCGTAAATGTTCCGGCAATCGTACACGGCTTCTCTGAATACACCATCGCCATGTCTGTCCGGCCTTCGTATTTGATGCCTGCTGCCGCCGAAGCCGCTTTGAAGCCCTTCGCCGCGGTCACACCGCCTGAAATCTGTTTCATGTTCCGCCTTCCTGTCAATTTATCGGCAAAGCCGTGATGTCTCGTCTGCGCTGCGCCTCGCCCGGCATGACGCCTTTTGTCATCCCGCGTGTGTGCAAAGCCCGGACCGGGGGATCTCCCCTGATCACTCGCCGCTTTCGATAAACTCCGTAATATTCTTATCGTTCAGGGTAAATTCGTAGTAGTTCGCGTCGGACATTTTCCAGCCGATCTTCTTCCAGAAGGCATTGCCCGCGTCATTATTCTTGAAGGCAATCAGCGCCACCTTATTAATGCCGATTTCCTTCAGGGCCTGCATGCAGTAGCCGACCATGCGGGTTCCGATGCCCTTCCGGCGGTATTCCTTCGCCACACAGACGTGGTACAGAGAACCCTGACGGCCGTCCGAACCGCAGAGAATCGAGCCGATAATCTTGCCGTCACATTCCGCGATCACGCTGGTCGTCGGGTTCCTTCTCAGGAAACGTTCAATATCTTCCCTGGAATCGTCCAGTGCACGGATGCCGAAGCCCCGGATGGTCATCCAGAGCGCCCTTACATCCTCATAGTCGCCGATCGTCATCGGCTGGATACGAATTTCACTCATATTAACTCTTTTCGCACATGGGGACAGGTTCCGAATGACTAATTTAGTCATCGGGGACAGACCCTGATTTACAGTCTCCCTTTCCGGATTTACGGCATGACCGGAATGAACTCCAGTCCTTCCGTCTCCGGAAGTCCGAACATCACATTCATATTCTGCACGGCCTGTCCGGCAGCGCCCTTCATCAGATTGTCCAGCGCGCCCATCAGAATGATGCGGCCCGTCCGCGGATCCAACTTGAAATTGATATCCACGAGATTTGTGCCCTCCACGGCCCTCGTGTCCGGGCAGACGCCCGCGGGAAGCAGACGGATAAAGGCTTCGTTTCCGTAGGCCTCTTCGTAGATCGCGCGGATCTCGGCTTCCGTCCAGAGAGACCCGTCCGCCTTCTTTGTAAGCGCTGCATACTCCGTCGCGAGAATGCCGCGGTTCATCGGCACAAGATGCGGCGTGAAGGTCAGCGTGAATGCTTCGCCGGACGCAAGAGAAAGCTCCTGCTCGATTTCCGGCGTGTGGCGGTGAGACGCCACCCCGTAGGCCTTCGCCGATTCATTGACTTCGGAGAAAAGGTTCGCCACCTTCCCGGATCTTCCCGCGCCGGAAACGCCTGAAAGCGCATCGATAATGAGCGTCGAAGGATCAATGACGCCGGCCTTCACCAGCGGGTAGGCCGTCAGAATCGAACAGGTCGTATAGCAGCCGGGGTTTGCAAGAATCCGGGCGTTTTTCACCTCTTCGCGGTGAAGCTCTGTGAGCCCATACACCGCCTCCGGAAGGAAATCCGGCGCGAGATGGGTAATCTTGTACCACCTCTCGTAAACCGCCACATCCTTCAGCCGGAAGTCCGCCGACATGTCGATGATCTTCGTCCTTTTCAGGAGCTCCTCGCTCATCAGGGAAGCGCAGGCGCCCTGCGGCGTGGCGGTGAAGACCACATCCACCTCATCCGCAAGCTCCAGAATCCTGCCTTCCTTCAGCCGGTCCGTGTCATCGTCAATCAGCTGCAGATCCGTAAATCTGCGGAAATTGGGATACTCCGACGCGATCTCCTTCCCCTGGAAGCTTCTGGAACCGATCCACACCACTTCCGCGTCCCTGTGCATCAGAAGAAGCCGTAAAATTTCCGCTCCCGCATAACCCGTTGCGCCGATGATACCGACCTTCACTTTTGCCATCCTGTCTCTCCTTTTTTGTATCCGTCATCCGTCTCACGAAGTGGGGATTCTCCCACATATAACTCGGATTATAGCCTAAGAGCCCTTGAAAATCAAGATTTTTCGGCCCTGACAAAAAGAATCGGCAAATCTTCCCATAAATAGAAGGATTTGCCGAATTCTGTAGTAATATTCCCGATACGCGTCACAGGGAAGAGAAATCAGCGTTTCCCATCTCGAAGTTCTGCTGTCCCGCTCGGATCAGACTCCAAATTCAGCCTGTCCATAATGATATCCGCCGCAATTCTCTGCTGCTCTTCCCCGGTGATCGCAGCTTTTCCGTCGCCTTTCTGCTCTATATACGCCTTACTATATCACACAAGCCCTCACTTTTCCAGCGCGTCCTTCCCTTGACCGCCTTGAATGCTCACCACCATTGTGTCTTTTCAATGATAATTATGTGGCTCCTTCTCATGTTGTTTTCAGCCGCTGACCACCGGTTGCAACACTTCTTATACCATCGGTGGTTCGCTTGCCGGATCATTTCTAGCCCTCAACCACCAAAGCCAAATCAACTCCGGAATTGGTGGCTGAATTGTTTGACTGAATTCAGGCGAAAACCACCAATCAGACTTGATTCACTCAATTGGTGGCATCCATTTTCAGCATTTCCATACCTCAAGCCACCAGAATAGACTGGTATCGCATTCTGGTGGTGTTCTCCACTGACTCCTCCTCAACAGAAGCCACCAATGCAGCTTAATATCACTTCTTCGGTGGTATTCTCCCCTTACATGCCCCTCAACGAAAGCCACCAAAGAAGATTATTCATCCCTCTTTGGTGGCTTCCATCCAGAATATTTCCATAAGCAAGCCACCTATTGTGGCTTATATGATCATATGGTGGTTTTCACTTTATATCTCGCTCCTCGGCATACCACCGAATGCGTCATATACATGACAGCGGTGGTATTCCCCGGAGAATTCCCAGTAAATTCATCCGCTGATCCGGTTTCTCACATTCGCAGCGTCCCGCTTTCTTTCACAGAACTCCGCCGCGATGATTCCCCCATATCAACGATATTTGCTTTCTTCCTTGGTATGCCCGCATGCGCAGGTCCCGGTATAATTATCAAAAATCCGAGAGTTTAAACCGGTCTGCAGTCCACTCGACTGCTTCAGGGCTCCCCCCTCCAGCCAAAAAGGAGCGCCGGCTGTTACCCCGGCGCTCCTTCAAAATATCAGCTTTCACCTCATGAATCTTCGCTGTGAAAGTCCTGTCATCCCATCACGAGCGTGATGTCGTTCTCCTCCTTCAGGATCGCCTCCGGGATGCACTTGCCTTCGATCGCTTCCCCGTTGACAACCACCTTCACAATGCCCTTCTCGACATGCGCGGTATTGTCCACGGTGCACTTCAGAAGCTTGCCTCTCCACACACGGTCGATTGTGAGGCCGTCCCACTCCTTCGGGATACAGGGCTCGATCACGATGCCTTCAAGCTCCGGCCGGATGCCGAGGATGCCCTGCGTCATCGCGACGATTACGGTCGAGGCGGTGCCGGTGAGCCAGTGCACATGCGCGCGTCCGAAGTTCGGGCTGTCCGGGCCCTCGACGGACTGGCCGTGGGCGTAAGGCTCGAGCTCGCGGATGTCCGCGTAGTTGTCATTTGCCGTGGCCGGGCTGATTTCCGTGAAGTACTCGAAGGCGCGGTCACCGTGCCCGAGCAGGCACTCCGCGTTCACAAGCCAGCCCTGCGGCTGCGAGAAGATACCGGCGTTTTCCTTCGTGCCGGGGTTGAAGAGGATCATCCGCACGGTCGGAAGGCCGAAATCGGTGAAGGGCGGGTCGAAAAGCTTCGCGCCGTACTTCGAATTCAGCACTTCGTACACCTTGTCCATCGACTTCTCCGCCTGCTCCGGCGTCGCGAGGCCGGAAATGACGCCCCAGGTCTGCGGATTCAGCCACAGAGAAGCTTCCTTCGCGTCCTTCGCGCCGATGACCAGCCCGTCCTCGCAGATGCCGCGGACAAAGCGGTCCTCGTCCCACATACAGCCCTGAATGCTATCGTAAATCGTCTTCTTCAGATCCTCGCACCACTTGATATCCTCGTCAATGCCGAGATACCCCGCGTATTTCTCCAGGATCTGCACCGCATAGTAGAGCTGCAGCGCGACGAAACTGGACTCGCCCTTGCTGCCCATCTGCAGGCAGTCGTTCCAGTCGGCGGAGAGGCCGGCCGGAAGGCCGTGCGCGCCGGAATGCGCCAGGTTGAAGCCGATCGCTTTCTTCAGATGCTCATAAACCGTGCCTTCGCCTTCGTTGCTGTAAAGAAGCACCTTCTTCAGGAAGTCCACGTCGCCGGTCTCATTGATATAGGTATCGGTCGTCGGGAAGAGCCATAAAGCGTCGTCCGCGCGGTACTCGGGCGCACCGGTGAGGCGTACATACTCCGGATCCTCGGGCGTGCCTTCCTTGCCGGCCACAAATTCCCAGCGGATCAGGGGCAGCGCGCCGCCGTGATTCACGAGGCCCGTGAACATCAGCTCCAGGCGCTCCCTTGCCATCTCGGGATCCAGATAAATCGCGCCCTGGATATCCTGCACGGTATCCCGGTAGCCGAGGCCGTTCCGGAGGCCGCAGTAAATCAGCGAGGCCGAACGCGACCAGTTGAAGGTAATGAAGCTCTGATACGCCGACCAGCAGTTCATCATGTTGTTGAAGTTTTCATCCGGCGTCTTGACCTGCAGACGGTTGATGCGGGAATGCCAGTATTCCTTGATCTCCGCGATTTCCTTCGTGACACGGTCATGGCCGAAGGGCTCGTCATACCGGCAGCGCACGGATTCCGCGACTTCCCGGTCGCCTTCGCCGAAGACAAAGTTCACGACCTTCGATTCGCCGGGCTGAAGCTCGAGATCGAATTCCAGCGCGCCGACAGAGTTCAGGTTGTAGTTGAGGCTGTTCGATAGCTTCCCCTGCTCAATGCCCTGCGGATTCCGGTAGGTGCGGTATTTTCCGAGGAATTTCTTCAGATCTCCGTCGTAGGAATCCGCCTTCAGGCCCGCCGCGCCGAAGTAGCGGAACACGCCGCGCTTCGTCTCGCCCGGCTGCAGGGTATTTTCATTGATGGCCTGAATGATCGAATTGTTTTCGAAATAGGTCCGGCTGATGAAAAGCGTGTACTGCAGGTTCACCTGATCCTGCTCGTAATTGGACTCATTCGTAAACTCGACAACGCCCGTCAGAGAAAGCTTCCGGGGCTTGTCCGAAACATTGGTCACCTTGCAGTTCCAGACCTCATAGAGGCCGGTCATCGGCACATAATACAGCGTCTCGGTGCGGATTCCCGCGTATTCCGAGCTGATCACCGTATAGCCCGTACCGTGGCGGCATTCGGATTTGTAGGTATCGAGCGGCTTTCCGACCGGCTGCCAGGAACCCGACCAGTAATCCTTCGTCTCCTTGTCATAGATATAGATGAATCTGCCCTGCTCGTCCTCCGGAACCGAGTTGAAACGGAAGCGCATCAGACGGCCCGAAGCGCCGGACTTCACAAAGCTGTAGCCGGCGGCGTTATTGGAAATAATCGCGCCGTAAGCCGGAGAGCCGAGATAATTGCACCATGCCTTCGGGGTATCCGGCCGGGTCACGACGTATTCCTTATTGGGTCCGTCAAAATATCCATAATTCATAAAAAAGGTCCTCCCTCCGAATCGTTCTTAAGGCTATTATAACAAAGAGATTAAGCAAGTCAACTATTTTTGACAACTCCGTTCATCATT
>CAMPAR010000096.1 GCA_946632055.1 uncultured Lachnospiraceae bacterium | reverse complement strand
CGAAATGATCGAGTCGAGCAGCGCGTCCTTGCCGGAATCCACGAGGGAATCCGAGTTCACCTTCTCGCCCTGTTTTTTTACAAAGGTGCCGAGCAGGATCTTGACGACGACCGCCGAGCCGACGATGATGAGAGAGGCCGCCGAATAGTCCGGCGTCTCCGGATGGATGATTTTCTTTACGGATTCCACGAGCGAAGTGATACCCGCGTAGAGCACGATGACCGAAATCACCTCCGCCGCGATGTATTCATATCTTCCGTGGCCGAGCGGATGCTTCCGGTCCGGCTTTCTCTTCGCAAGCTTCGTGCCGATGATCGTAATGACCGAGGAAAGCGCGTCGCTTAAGTTGTTGACCGCATCCATCACAATCGCGATCGAGCCGGAAATCCATCCGACGACCGCCTTGAAACCAGCAAGGAGCAGGTTGGCTGCGATTCCGATAAAACTGGTTCTGACGATCACGGCGCTTCGATCCGCGCCGTTCTGACGATTCTGTTCTGACATTGATATCACACTTTTTATCTGCTTACAGCATGGAGGATCCGCCGGTCACGATCCAGGCCGCGAGCACCGCGATCAGAATCGCCCCGGGATATACCGTGCCGGTCTTCCGGTAGCTGATCGTCCCGAGGACGCTGAACACCAGCACCTGCGGGAAGAACAGGATGAGAAGCGACATAAAGGGTCCGCCGAAGGTGGAACCGAACAGAAGGTCCGCGCCGGGGCCGAGATTCAGGAAGAACGGAATGTACTCGATCAGGATCACGATCATGATTCCGCCGGCCATCATGAGCGCCGTGCGCCACCAGGTCTGGAAGAAGCCCTTAAGACCGGGCTCATAGGTCCAGTCTGTCCGCGCCGATGCCATGATCTTTGAGTTGTTCAGGATGAAGAACAGGGCAAAGAACGGCACATAGACGAAGAACTGGCCGAGTCTTGCCGCATTGAAGCTCTTGAAGAAGGGCCAGATAAAGCGAAGGTCCAGCTTGAACAGCACTTCCGAAAGGAAGACAACCAGATACATCACGCCCGCGAGAATCAGCACGAGAAGCGCCGACTTCAGGCATAACGAGACGCTGATCTTCTCCGGCTCCGAGGAAAGCGCGAGCCCCATGTCGTGCCAGCTCTGCATCGTTCCCTTCTTCTTTCCGCGGATCCGTCCCACAATCGTCATTGCGATCATAATAAGGATCAGGAGAAGATACCAGGCGATGAAGCCGTTTCCGACCGTCATGCGGAAGACCTTCTCCGGAAGCGGCAGAAGCCCGTGTCCGAGCTGGGTCATGAAGGGATAGGTTGACGCGGCGATCAGCATCGTGATCACGGCGCCCTTCCACCACTGTCTGCCGGTTTTCGCGCGGTAGCGGTTCGGCAGTTCCTGCACGATTCCCTTCAGGAAAGGAAGCTCCAGAAGGAGGCTCATAAGCGGCATGAGAGACGCCAGTACGAGAAGCATCGAAAGAAGCACCAGCCATTCCTTCGCCATGGCAATCTGGCTCTCGGAGGGGATCTCCGGATTCATCTCACAGGCTTCGTTCAGCCAGTTGATCGCGGCCGCGAGGCCCGCCCGGTGATGCGTCGTCAGGCGGTGATTCGTATACAGAAGCTCGATTCTTCTTGCCGAGCCATCCGAAAAGTTGCCGTAGGTCGTGTTCCAGGCCGCATGTGCCGCGTCCGTTCCGAGGAACTCGCAGCGAAGCTCCGATTTCAGGAGCTCGTCGCTTACAATCTTCTGATAATCCCGGAAATAGCTGAATTCGTCCCACTTGGCCTGCAGAAGAAGCACATTGTTGAAGCGGACAGCCCCCGTATCATAGGCGCTCTCTCTGAAGAGTTCGCCGCACTGCAGGACCGTCGCCTTCGGCTCGATCTCCGTCCCGGAGTAGGCGGCCGCCACGGTCCAGGAGGACCAGGTGCCCATCGAGTGTCCCGAGAGCGCGAGACGCGAAAAATCCACGAAGGGGTAGGACGCCAGCACCGCGTAGGCGATTTCGCCGCCGCAGGAGGAATCCTTCAGTACATTTCCGGCGTCGTCCATCGTGTAGCGGCTGTCGAAAAAGCTGAGGTTCGAGAAGTTCATCATGACCCGGTAGCGCACCGGTCCGCCGGCGGATTTGAAGGTTCCGTCCGCCTCGCTGTCCTCCCCGTAGTTGACGGTCACCTTGTGGTTCACATAGCCGCGGTTTACGAGGCCGGCGGTTGTTCTGCCGTGCCCGTATTCGTCAATCGCGAGCACCACGTAGCCCCGGCGCGCAAGCTCAATCGAGTAGGCCGCCGAGGTCTCGTGGTCGTTCTGATATCCGTGCAGCAGAAGGACGCCCGGCGCCGGATTTTCCTCCGATACGCCGGCTGGCTTGTACAGCTTGTAGAAGATCTGCCCGATGTTCTGCCCGTCCTGTTCCGCCGCGATATAGCCTTCCTGAATATCGATGCTTCCGCCTCCGTGCTGGATCCGGTTCGCGACGGCAAGAAAGACCAGTGCGAGCGCGAGTAAAACCACAAAAAGCACCGCATCGCGGATTCCCTTGTTCTTCATGCTGTTATCCTCTTGTCTTTAAGCTGTTATCCTCTTGAGGAAATTTTCTCCACCATTCCCGAAAGCGCGCCGCATTCGTATTCTTCAATCCGGCCCGCGTCCGTCAGCGCCGCAAGCTTCGGGTCAATCGGAAGCTTCGCGATGCAGTCGATTCCGTAGTCTCTGGCGAGCTCCTCGATATGGCTCTCGCCGAAAATCGCATGCTTCTTCCCGCAGTCCGGGCACTCGAAGTAGGACATGTTCTCCACAAGTCCGAGCACCGGAATCTTCATCAGTTCAGCCATCTTCACGGCCTTTCCGACGATCATCGACACGAGCTCCTGCGGGGAAGTCACCACGATGATGCCATCCACCGGAAGGCTCTGGAACACCGTCAGCGGAACGTCGCCGGTTCCCGGAGGCATATCCACAAACATGTAGTCCACATTTCCCCACGCGACGTCCGTCCAGAACTGCTTCACGGCGCCGGCGATCACGGGTCCTCTCCAGACGACCGGATCCGCCGCGTTCGGCAGCAGAAGGTTCATGGACATGACGCGGATGCCGCTCTCCGTCACGGCGGGGTACAGATTCGTGCCGTCCGAGGTGCAGCGCTCATTCGACAGGCCGAAGCTCTTCGGGATCGAAGGGCCGGTAATATCTGCGTCCATGATGGCGGTCTTCGCGCCTTTCTTCTGCATCGCGGAAGCGAGAAGCGAGGTCACGAGAGACTTTCCGACGCCGCCCTTGCCGCTGACGATGCCGATGACCTTTCCGACCTCGGACAGTTCATTCAGTTTCTCACGAAAATCCTGCGGCGACCTTCTCGAAGGACAGTCCTGTCCGCAGCTTTCACAGTTGTTGTTGCAGTTTTCAGCCATAAAATTACACTCTCCCACAATTTCCTCTGTCCGGTTCCGTCCGGCTCCGGACACTTGTTTTTATATTATATCCTAAATATCTCTATAAATCAAAGTCTTTTTGTGCTGTTACGGATTCTCCCCGGGCCTTCCTCCCGCAATCTGATCCGCGAGCCCCGAAGGATCCGAGAAAACCGTCACGTAGCCCGCGAGCGAGGAGGCTTTCTCCCGGAGTTCCCGGCACCTCGCACTGACATAGATCCGGCAGCCGCCGCGGCCGTTTTTCGCCTCCTGAATCATGTTGGCGCCGGCCGAATTTCCGTCGAGCCCGATCAGCACCGAGGGCCGCCGTTTGAAGATCTCATAGGTCAGGCTCTTGTAAATGCCGAGTCCCGAGGCTTCGATCGACACGCGTACGGAAACGCCGCTCTTTAAGATCTTCGCCGCCTCCTTGTCAGTGATTTCGGAAGGCACGAAGGAAAAAATCTCGAACCTGCCGCGGTTTTCCTCAAGAAGAAGCTTTTCGTAGCCGGCGAGCCGGTGTCCGATGACGAAGAACCAGTCTTTCGGGTCCGCCCTGTCAAGAAGCTCCGACAGGGAGCGGCAGATCTCCTCCCGCTGCCTCGTACGCCGCGCGTCATGATTGAAGCTGCCGCCGAGAAGCACGATCGGCGTCTTTCCCTCCGGCAGGGGACGGATCCGCTCCTTCAGCGCTTCCTCGCTGTCCCGCTTCCCGGAAACCAGCTCGTCCTGCAGCTCATGCTGCAGGCTCCGCGCGAACTCCTCCGCGTAGTACTCCCCCGCGTCCCGGAGCCCGAGATGCCGGTCAAAGGCGCGCATCTTGTCGTCAAAGGCCTTTTCGCTCACCTCGATCACCCGCATTTCGGTGCGGCGCATCGACAGGAGGTCTTCATAGCTTAAATCCAGCATTTTCTCCAGCGCGAGCTGCTCGTCGATGGAGTCCGTGCCGTAGAGCGCGCCGCCGTCCGTTCCCTGCACGCACATGACGCCGCCCTGCAGATATTTTTTCAGCGGATGCCTTGAAAGCTCGCTTAAATTGTTCAGACGCACATTGCTCGTAATCTGGAATTCGAGCACCGCGCCGTCCTCCTTGAGTTCCCTGATCAGCGCCTTTCCCTTGGCGGAATCGAGGTTCGCCGTGTACAGGCCGTGTCCGATCCGGAGGTTCGGCATCTGCTGTCCCGGAAGAAGCGCGTGCTTCACCTCGAGGATGCTGTTCATAACGTTGTCCCGGAGGGAATCGTTCTCACCCGCATGAATCCGGATCACGAAGCCCGGGTCTCCGGAAGCGATCCGCACGATTTCCCGGATCAGCGGCCGAAGCTCGCGGATATCGTTCATCTCTTCGCCGACGATATCCGTTCCCGCCACATAGGGGTCCGACGCGATCACGCCGAGCACCCTCAGGCTTTCCGCAAGCTCCGTCCGTTCCACGCGGTCCCGGATAATCGTTAAGGGAACGCGCCGGAAGGACGCGAGAAAGCGGATCATCACGCCGGTTTCCCGGTAAATGCGGGGCATGATTTCATGGATTTCCTTCAGCCGCCCGACAAATTCCGAGGGCTTCACGAGCGCCGTATCCGAAATTTCCACATAGCGGATGCCCTTTTCCCGATAGCCGCGCGCAATCCACAGCAGCTTGTCCTGGAAAAGCGAATTCCCGGAGTATTCGCGGCTCGAGTGGTCCCGCATCATCTGCAGGAGGTCCCGCCGGATATCCGGGTCCGGCACCGAACCGATCCGGTCCAGCACGACGGGATGCGTGGACGAAGTGCCCCGCGTAAAGACGTAACGGTAAAGATAGACCTTCTCGAGGTTCGTGAAAACGGCCTGACCGTCCTTCATGACGGCCAGCGAAGCGCGGATTCTCGGAATGTTCCAGGCCGCGTCGCCGGGGTTATTCAGGATGAGATCGGCGAAATTGATGCAGGTGTAGTCGTCGATCCGCCGCTCGAGATACTTGCCCGAGAGCGCCGAATCCCGGAATCGCTCCGCCGTCTCGAGCCGGCGCCTCGCCAGCACCTCCTGCTGCTCCTTCGTGAGCCGCAGTCCGAGCTTTTTGATATAATACAGCGGATAGCGGATCTGGTGCCGGATGCCGAGCGCAATCAGCCGGTCCGGCGAGAGGTTCGCGTTCATGTGCGTGTGCAGGTCGGTCCGGAATTTGCACTCCGAGAGGATGTAGGTCTTCACGACGGTTTTCTTGAAATCCAGGCGGTAATCCTTGGTCTGGGACATCAGGGTCTTGCTGATGGCCGGGATCGAGGCCTTCCGTTCAATCGTGCCGTCGGGGTAGATATTCGCGACCTTCGTATCCCGCAGGCGGAAAACGTACACGTCCTCATTCCGGTCGTCGATATAGCAGGGAACCGTCCCCCGGATCACGAGAAGCCCGTCCTCTCCCCAGGAAAGCGGCAGCTCGCACATCCGGGCAAGATTCCGGATCAGATTGCCGCCGCCGTGGTTCGGCGTCCGGAGCGTGTAGGCCATGCGGCCTCCCTCAAGATCCAGATCCACGACGATATCTTTTTCCTTATCCAGATAAAAACAGCCGAAGTACGCCATCTTCCCTCTCCGATCAAAATGCGGGCCAAAAGCCGCCCGAAACCCGTGTACAGACTTTATCTGTATGATGTCAGGGTCAAAAGCCTTCTACCACGGCAAGCTTGCTTGCTGGTGGGAGAAAGGCTTAATGACCCGCCCCACATGGAGCACGAAGTGGAGATTTATCTCCACGACAGTGCGGAATGTGGGAGGAGCGTGAAAGTGCGAAGCACGAAACGCTCCTGACATCACCTTTTGACCTTACCATCATCTGTATCATACCACAAATGTAGAGCGGAGTGCAATAAGAGAAAGCGTCTGTGTAAAATGAAAATCATTTTCATATTCGTTGACATTCCCGGAAAACTGTGATAGAATGTCGAAAATTGGTAACTGTTCAGCTCCCAGATAAAATCCGTCAAAATCACGGATGGAATGCTTGCATTCCAGACTGATTATTGACGATTTTATCACCGGAGGTCTAGAGGCGAAGCCTCTCTGACCTCCGACATGAGAAATGCGAAGCATTTCGAATGGGGTGCTGAATAGTTACGAAAATTGTTCCACTTTATGACTCAAAGGACCTGATACAAGAACGGAGGTTCTATGAAAAAAATCATATCCATTCTTGCGGCTGTCCTGCTGCTTGCAGGGGCCCTCTCAGGCTGTCAGGAGGCAAAGAAACCTGACGACGCTTCTCAGAAAAAATTACAGATTGTCGCGACCATTTTCCCGGAATATGACTGGGTTCGGAATATTCTCGGCACGGAAACCGACGCAGCCGATCTTACGCTTCTCTTAAGCAGCGGCGTCGATCTTCACAGCTATCAGCCGACCGCGGCCGATATCATGAAAATCTCGACCTGTGATCTCTTTATCTATGTCGGCGGCGAATCGGACGCCTGGGTGTCGGACGCCCTGAAGGAGGCCGTGAACCCGGACATGGTCGTCATCAATCTGCTCGAAGAGCTCGGAAGCGCGGTGCGCGAAGAGGAAATCGTCGAGGGCATGGAGGAAGACCATGAGCATGAGGAAGGCGAAGAGC
>CAMPAR010000095.1 GCA_946632055.1 uncultured Lachnospiraceae bacterium | reverse complement strand
GGCTGGCAGAAGATCCGCTACATCATCCTGCCGTCCCTGAAGCCGACGATCGTCATCCTTCTTCTGTTCGCACTCGGCGGCATCGTGAAGGGCGACTTCGGTCTCTTCTGGAACCTGGTCGGACGCAACCCGGTCCTCTATGAGCCGGTGGATATCATCGAGATGTTCGTTTACCGTTCCACGATTTCGAACTTCAACTTCTCGACGGCTTCCGCAGTCGGTCTGTATCAGTCGCTGATCGGCTTCGTGATGGTTATGGGTGTGAACGCGCTCGTGAAGAAGATCGAGCCGGACTACTCGCTGTTCTAAGGGAAAGGAGGGAAATATCATGGCAAAGAATAAAGACGATATGATGGATTCCGCTCCGAAGGTCAAACTGGGAACAGCCGACTATATTATCCGCGGAATCGGATATATATTCATCAGCCTCTTCGCGATTATGTGTATCCTGCCTTTCCTGATCATCCTCGCGAGCTCTTTTGAGACGGAGGCGAACATTATCAGCAAGGGCGTTACCATCTGGCCGAGAGAGTTCACCACCCGTGCCTACGAGATGGTATTCAAGGGCGGCACGATCTGGAAGTCCTACGGACTGACGATCGTCATGACGCTGGTCGGAACCGTGACGGGCCTGTTCATTACGGCCATGACCGGTTACGCACTGCAGAGAAAGGATTTTGTTCTTCGGAACGTCCTGTCCTTCTTCGTATATTTCACGAGTCTGTTCCAGGCAGGTCTGGCACCGTATTACCTCTTAATGACGCAGACCTATCATCTGGACAACTCCTACCTCGCGGTTCTTCTTCCGCTGATGACTTCTTCCTGGGTCATCATCCTGATGAAGAACTTCGTGAAGTCCATTCCATACGAAATCACCGAGTCCGGCAAGATTGACGGCGCGGGCGACTTCAGAATCTTCCTGAAGCTGATCCTGCCGATGCTGAAGCCGGCCCTCGCAACCGTCGGCCTCTTCCTGGCCCTCGGCTACTGGAATGAATGGTATCAGGACTCTCTATTCCTGCAGCAGAAGGACGTCGTCATGCTGCAGTACAGACTGTACAAGATCGTCAACGAGGCTTCTTCTCTGAAGAACTCCGTTGCGGGACAGTTCGTCGATTACTCCGACCTTCCGTCCGAATCCCTGAAGATGGCGACGGCCATGATGACCACCGGCCCGATCATCTTCCTGTATCCCTTCGTGCAGCGCTACTTTATCGGCGGTATTACCGTCGGCTCTGTCAAGGGTTGATTTCAGGTTATTCCTCTGAGCCCATCAGAGAGATAATATGTATCCGTACAACGGATGCAGACACATTTCAAATGGAGGAAAAGAAAATTATGGGAAAGAAACTTTTGGCGCTCCTTCTGGCAGCAGTCATGGTTCTGTCTCTTGCGGCCTGCAACAGCTCGGCTCCTGCCGAGACCGAAGCTACCAAGGCTGAAGAGCAGACTGACACCACCGCAGCTGATGAGAAGGCTGACGACACCACCGCAGCTCCTGCTGAGGAAACCGATGCTCCCGAAGTCGAAGATGAAACTCCGGCTGAAGGCGGCGAAGATGCTCCCGCAGGCAGCGGCGACGCAGTCTGGGATGAAGCCTGGGCTGACGTTGACACCTCTGAGCACGTTGTCATCAACTACATGACGACCGGCGATGCTCCGACCACCGGATGCAACGACGAAATGCTCGCACAGCTCAACAAGATCCTGACCGACAGAGTAAATGCAGAGATCAACATCTACTGGATTTCCTGGACCGATTATCTTGCTAACTACAACCTGACCCTGGCCCGCATGGACGGCTCTGTTGACCTTGTCGGTTCCGCTACGGACTGGCTGGATGCATGGCCGAATGCGAAGAACGGTGCATTCCTTGAGCTTTCGGAAGAAGACCTTGCGAAGTACGCGCCGAAGACCTGGGCATCTGTACCGGCTGAACACTGGGATTACTGCAAGTACGACGGCGAGATCTACTTCATGCCGGAAGACAACTACTCTCAGTGGACCAACCACGGCTTCTGCTATCGTCTGGACTGGGCTCGTGAAGCCGGCCTTGCGGATGGCGTGAAGAGCTGGGAAGACCTGACCACCTACTTCAAGTACGTGAAAGAGAACTACGGCGATGACCTTATCGCTCTGTGGGACACCGACGGAACTTCTTATCCGGCCGGCGGCTACATCACCTCTCACACCGACTGGACCAGCCTGAACGGTATCTGCTCCGGCGCTCTGTGGGGTGCTTATGACAGTGACGAATACACCGTTAAGTGTGAATACCTCGAAGAAACCGATAACCTTGTTGCCTTCGCAGAAATGATGAAGGAATGGGACGAAATCGGCGTATGGCCGACCGACGTTCTGTCGAACACCGGCGCTGACAACCGTCTTGAGTTCCGTCAGGGCAAGACCGCTGTTGAACAGCATCATACCCAGACCTGGACCGGTATCGTTTCTCCGAAAGCTTCTACCGACAACACGATGTACATCGACGATCCTGATGCAGAAGTCGGCTTCTTCTACTATGGCATGGAGTCCAAGAACGTGAAGCGCGACCTCATCACTCACGGTGTCTGCGCCATCTCCGCAGCTTCCAAGAACCCGGAAAGAGCACTCATGGTTTACGATCTTCTTCGTAACGATGCTGACTGCTACGACCTGTTCAACTACGGTATCAAGGGACGTTCTTATGACGTTGATGAAAACGGCATGAGATTTACTCCGGACAGCTACGTTGCCGACAAAGACAGCATCTCTACCAACTGGTGGTGGGGACGTAACGACGATCTTGAGATCCCGTCCGCTTCCATGAACTGGGATGCCATCAACGCTCTGTATGATGAGTACGAAAGCTTCGCTAAGCTGTATCCGTGGGAAAACTTCGTTCCTGAAATGGATGCGATCCAGTCCTATGTTGACAACTGCCAGGAAGTTTACACCAAGTACATGAAGCTGATCTGCTACGGCCAGTACGATGGCGAACCAGCTGATATGGTTGCTGAATTCCAGCAGGCTCTTCGTGATGCCGGTGCTGAAAAGGTTACCGAGGCTCTTCAGGAGCAGTTCGATGCCTTCTATGGCAAGTGATCACAATCTGAACCCTGATTTTACAATTGATTTGTAAATGATACGGCGGAGGGCGTCGGTGCGTTTCGCATCGGCGCCCTTGTTATAGGCTTAAGACGGGGAAAAAGGGCCTTTACGGCCGCGAGATCTGCTGCGGCAGCTGTTTTACCGCAGGAAGAGAGAATGTGTAGAAAATGACGATTTACGACATTGCAAAGGAAGCCGGGGTCTCGCCCGCAACGGTTTCGCGCGTGCTGACGGGCAATGCCCGGGTCAGCGCGGAAAAGCGGGAGAGGGTGGAGGAACTGCTGGAGAAATACCAGTTCCGGCCGAATGAGCTCGCAAGAAGCCTTGTAAAATCGAAGACGAAGCTGATCGGCCTCATGATGGCGGATGTACAGAATGAATACTATTCCGCGCTGTTCAGCTCCTGTGCCCGCGCGGCGGAGGACCGGGGATATTCCGTGATGGTGGCCAACGCCTTTTCCGACCGGGCATCCGAGTACGAAATCCTGACGCGCTTCGAGGAACAGCAGGTCGAGGCGATCGTCATTGTAGGCGGAACCATCGACCGGGA
Source organism: uncultured Lachnospiraceae bacterium (assembly GCA_946632055.1). Taxonomy (GTDB): domain Bacteria; phylum Bacillota; class Clostridia; order Lachnospirales; family Lachnospiraceae; genus UBA1267. The sequence goes on along the minus strand of CAMPAR010000095.1, from coordinate 3,379 downwards.
CGAACCGGTTCCGGAATTTGTGGACCGACTGAAAATGATCAATGAAAAAATTCCGGTGCTGACGCTCGCCCGCATCAAGGGTTGCAGCTGTCCGTCGGTATATATAGATGACGAAAGCGCGATGCGGGAAATTGTGGAGCATCTCGCGAAGATGGGAAATCACCGGGCGGCGATTATCGGCGGAAATCAGCTGGTGCGTTCGACCCGTGAGAAGTGCCGCTATTTCCGGCAGTACGCCGGGGAATACGGCTTTGAGATCTATGACGACTATTTTGACAACTGGAGCGACTATTCGATTGAAGGCGGCTTTACGGCAACCGAAGCCTTTTTCGAAAAGCTGAAGAAAAGCGGGACGCCTGTTCCGGACGCGCTGATCGCGATCAGCGATATGACGGCGGCCGGCGTGATGCATTCCTGCCGGATGCACAGCATCCGCATACCGGAGGACCTGTCGCTCGTCAGCTTCGATAATACCAGCTTTTCGAGAGTCCTTTATCCGCCGCTTTCCAGCGTGGACTACGGATATGAAATGTTCGGGCGGAAGGTGATCGATTCGGCGGTGCGGCTGATTGAAGGCGGGGCGGTTCCGCAGGTGCAGAAGATTGAAACCCACCTCATTGTGCGCCTCTCGAGCGGATACTTAAGGGGAGAGCAGAAGAAGCTCGCATAAAAAGTGAAAAACGGCGGAGCTTCCGTCAGAAATAAATAAGGACCCGGGCGAGTGTTTTGCCCGGGTCCTTTTGAAAAGCTTTACGCGGCAGATTTATTCTTCCCGGGCCTTTTCCTCATAGAATTTCTGCATCAGGTAATAGGCGCCTTTGCGGGATTTGCGGTCCTCGGCGATGAGGCCCTTGCGGTTGTAGTACTGCTGGATGACGCTGGTCCGCCGCGGGCAGCGGAAGTCGTACAGAATCCACGGCGCCATGCCCTTGACATAGGGGATTTCGCGGAGCGTCGCGATCTGCTTCTCGTAGACGTCGCACTGGCAGTCCTCCGTGCCCTTGTCGGATTTCGAGCCGTGATGGCCGTACAGCGCGTCCGCGCCGAATTCGGAGATGACGACCGGCTTTTCCGGGTTGCTGTTTTCAAAGAGCTCCGGAAGTTTCGAGAAATCCGGGGAGTACCAGCCGTAGTATTCGTTGAGGCCGATGACGTCCAGATACTCCGCCAGACGGTCTTCGATCGCGTTGCGCTCGAAAGAAACGAGGCAGGCGGCGGAAACGAGGCGGGTCCTGTCGATGCGGTGCGCGCACTGCGCGAGGCGCCGCATGAAGGAGAGCCGCTCGTCGGAGTCCGCGTTTTCATTGCCGACGGACCAGATGATGACGGAGGCGCGGTTGTAGTCGCGGCGGATCAGCTCCTTCAGCTGGTTTTCCGCGTCTTTGTAGGTCTCCGGACGCCGGAAGCGGATCGCCCAGTAGACGGGGATCTCCTCCCAGAGGAGGATGCCGAGGCTGTCGGCGAGCCTGGCCATCTGCTCGTGATGCGGATAATGCGCGAGACGCATGAAGTTGCAGCCCATCTCCTTCGCGTCGAGGATGGCCTGAATGGCTTCTTCGCGGGAGACGGCCTTTCCGTTCACCACGCTGTCTTCGTGGCAGCTGACACCGCGGAGGAAGAGCTTCTTTCCGTTCAGGAAGAGATCGCGGCCGACCGCCTTGATTTCACGGAAGCCGACGGTATCCGAGACGGAATCGCCGGGGATTTCGAGCGTGACCGGGTACAGCTTCGGGTTTTCCGGGGACCAGAGCTGAAGGTTCGGCAGACGGAAGGAGACTTCGCCTTTTCCGTCCTTCACTTCAAACTGCACTTCATGTCCGAGCGAAGGAAGATTCAGCGTGGCCGTGAGAGATTTCTTTTCGGAAAGCTCCACGCTCGCGTGAATCCGGTCGAGCGTCTTTCCGGGCGTCAGGCCGATCCGGAAATCCCGGATGAAGAGCTTCGGCACGCGGAAGAGTTCGATATCCCGGTAGATGCCGCCGTAATTGAACCAGTCGGTGTTCTCGGTCGGAACCTGCTCGGGGCGGCGCGTCGCGTCGCAGACGAGCATGATGCGGTTGTCGCGCTGAAGAAGTTCCGTGATATCGAAGCACATCGGCGTGGAGCCGCCGCGGTGCATGCCCACATACTGCTTATTCAGGAACACGCGGACGAGGTAATTGGCCGCGCCGATCCGTAAGTAGACCTTTTCGTCACCGTCCGGGATGAAGGAGAATTTTCTCGTGAAAACCATCGAGCTTTCATAGAGGAAGAACATCCGATCCTGCATGTTCCACGAGCAGGGGAGCTGCATCGTGGGCCATTCGTCGAAGCTGAAGTCGACGGGAAGAGAGCGGCCGTCGGCATCGTGGGTGCGCTCCTCGAACCAGTGCTGACGGATCGCGATTTCATACTGGTCGACCGCGTAGTGCCAGAGTCCGTTCAGGGATTCCCTTTTCCGGCCGCCCGTAAAGATGAGATCCTCCGCAAGCGCGTCTTTTCCTTCATATTCACTGACATAATCCTCCAGATTGATGTCCGAAACATTCTTCTGAACATATTTTTTCATGTGGTTTCTCCTCGTGTTTGAGATGATTTGCATCAATTATAGCATACTTCCCGGCCCTTTTCTACTTCAACTTCAACTGCCTTGAAGGCGTCTTGCGTACTCCGCTTCCTGCGTCTGTGTTTCAGATGAATTTCACATTTTTCGGGGAATAAAAATGTTGTTTCAGCTTTTCCGGTATGTTATAATAACCAGGATATGATGTTTTTTCAGGATGGATTCTTTGGATCCTGACACCATTAGATAAAGGAGAGCGGTATGGAACTTGTGATGAGAAAGGACGTCCCCGTCGAAGAGACCTGGGATCTGTCGCTGATCTACCGGACGGAAGCGGAATTTGACGCGGCTCTGAAGGAAATGACGGCGGAGGCGGAACGGATCGCCGAAACCTATCAGGGAAAGCTTACGGATGCGGATACGATTGTCCGCTGTCTTAAGGAGTACGAAGAATACCTGAAAATCCGGGTGCTCGTCGGAAGCTACGCGTCCCTTGCGGCTTCGGTCGACTATTACGATACGAAAATTCAGGAAAGGGACGCGCGGATTTCGGCCATTGAGGCCCGGGAGTCCAGCCTTCTTTCCTTTATCCGCTCCGAGATCCTGGAGTGCTGCGAGGAAGTGATCCGGGAAGCCGTCGAAAAGTCCGAAGGCGCGAAGGGCTTCCTTTCAGATCTTCTTCGGGACAAGCCGCACCGGCTTTCGAAGGAAACCGAGCGTGTGCTCGCTGCATTTTCCGAGACCTTCTACGCCCCCGAGCGGATCTATAATATGGCGAAGCTCGCGGACATGAAGTTCCCGAACTTCACGGCAAACGGCAGGGAATATCCGCTGGGC
>CAMPAR010000094.1 GCA_946632055.1 uncultured Lachnospiraceae bacterium | reverse complement strand
CTTCTCAGCGCGTCAAAGCCGCTTTCATGCGGATGCCCGTTATAGGGCCCGTAGCCGCCGAAAACACAATCCGGATGCATGCACGCGAGGATTCTCTCCACGTCAACCGACGGCATATGATGAAGCGCGGTATAATATTCGCGGACAGCGCCCGTAAGAAGTCCCGGATCGCCCATTTCCAGATGCGCGGAGCGAAACATCGGCTTCCTGTACGGCTCGAGATGCGGCACAAAGGTGCAGTGACAGTACAGCCGGATTTCCTCGAGCGTGCCGCCGGCTCCGAGATCCGCCACGGCAAACATCGGCACTTCGTCAATCATGCCGTCGCGCACGAAGGAGAGCACCAGCTCCGAGACCAAGCGGCCGCCGGACCGGGTCTGGAACATCGGACGGACCGAAAAGCCTTCCGCCTCAAATCGATCCGCAAAACCCTTCGAAAAGCGCAGGATCTCTTCTCTTCCTTCAAATCTTCCATAGGGTGCGTCAACCGCGGGCAGTTCTCCCGTAAACTGCTTTTTCTCCCGGAAAAGCCCTGCCGCTTCCTCATCATTTCCCGCCGCGACGGCCTGCATGAAAAGGATCTCCGGAGAATCCATGCGGATTCCCTCCTGCGGCCGGCTGTAAAGCGTGCTCAGTTCACACCGGTTTCTGATTTCCATGGCATTCTCCTACTCCAGCGTCTGTACAAATTCCTTCACAGCCTCGGTCACCATCTCAAGGTGCCGGTCATAACAGTGCGTATCGCCCGGAATCACCACAAGCTTCGCATTTTTGTAAAGCTCCGCCGCCTTCTTTGCGTAGGAAAGCGGAACCGCTTCGTCCGCGTCTCCCTGCACGATCAGGACCGGCCCGTCATAGCGGACAATCTCATCCTCCGGATGAATGGTCTGAGCCACCCGGATGTAATTGCCGGAAAGCCGCAGCTCCCCCGCCGCCAGTTCTTCCGGAAGATGCTTCGGATCATACGGCATGCCAAGAAGCTCGCCTGCTCTCGCCCCGTCCGGAATCATCCAGGCCGGCGCGAGCGGAATCACCGCCTTGAAGTCATCCGCACACATGCCCGCAAGAAGCATGGTCAGAAGCCCGCCCTGCGAATGTCCCATGATGTACAGGTCCGTCACAAAATCCAGGGTCTTCGCATAATCAATCACGGCAAGCCCGTTCGTCACCCATTTGTAAAGCGTATGATTCCTGAATTCGCCGTCGCTCTGCCCGTGCCCGTACATTTCGACACGAAGCGTCGCGATGCCGCATTCATTCATTGCCTCGGATACCGCAATAATGTGCCGTTCCTCCATATGCCCGGTAAATCCGTGAATCACGATGCAGAGCGGACATTTTTCGACGCCTTCCGGCATGTCGAGCTTGGCATGCAGACGGATTCCGTCGTCATTGATGTAAAATTCTTTCATAAGCACCTCCGTAGAATAAAATCATTTTCATTCCGTCACTTTGCAGGAGCTCGTCAGACACTCCCTGTAGACAGCCGGGTTTCGTCCTGATATAATAGACTGCATCTCTGACAAGCGAAAGGAGCGCAGGATGAATAAGGATTTTCTTTTTGATCTTCTGAATACGGGATCGGTTTCAGGAAACGAAACGGTCCTCGAGAAAAAAATCTATGACTACATGCAGGACAAGGCGGACGAGGTCACGGTCGATGAGCTCGGAAATGTGACCGCCGCCATCAATACCACATCCCCGTTCAAGGTCCTTCTCGCGGGCCACGCCGATGAAATCGGCCTCATGGTCACCGCCGTCGGTTCCGACGGAACGCTGATGGTGACGAATATCGGCGGCATTTATCCGACCACCTATCCCGGCCACAAGGTCCGGATCTACACGGAAAAGGGCGTCATCTACGGCGCGGTCGCCAATTCGCGAAGCATTGCGAAAAACACGGAGCTCTCCGCTTCGGATCTTCGGATCGACATCGGGGCGAAGGACCGCGAGGACGCGCTGAAATATGTCGCGCTCGGCGATACCGTCACCTTCGACACGGACGTCCGCGAAATGCTGAACGGCTGCATTACAGGCCGTGCGCTGGACGACCGGCTCGGCGCCTTTATCGTCATGGAAGCGCTCGCCGAGGCCCATAAGCGCGGTGCCTCCGTCGGCTGCTACGCGGTCTCAACGACCGGCGAGGAAACCACCGGAAACGGCGCTTACTTTACCTCCTCGCGGGTGAAGCCGAATATCGCCATTGCCGTCGACGTCACCTACACCTCGGACAACTGCGGCATCAGCGACGCCCTGACCGGAGAGATCGCCGTCGGAAAGGGTCCGGTCATCTGCAATAATCCCTCGATCCACAAGAAGCTGAATCAGCTCCTGCGGGACTGCGCGAAGAAGCTTGGGATGCAGATCCAGACAGAAGCCGCGAACGGACGCACCGGCACGGACGGCGACACGATGCACCGCACCGGAATCGGCGTTCCCTTCGCGCTCGTCTCCATTCCGCTGCGTTACATGCATAATCCGGACGAGGTCGGTTCCTTACAGGACGTGGAAGACTGCATCGACCTTCTTGCCGAGTTCTTCGTAAGCTGCACGGAGGACCTGAATCTCAGGCCGTTCTGATCTCAGTATATCTGTACCGGGCGTGAAAATCAACCGGTTTCTGCAAATTCACATGGGGACAGGGCAGGCAGATCAATTTTTGCAAAATTGATCTGTCTGCCCTGTCCCTGTGTGTCCATTATATCAAATCAGTCCGGCTTTCGTGAGGCGGCTCCGGATCAGCCTGCCGATGACCGCCGCGAGCGCGATTTTCGCGAGGTCTCCGGGAAGGAACGGCACGACGCAGACTGAAAGCGCGTAGGAAAGCGCGGCTTTTGCCTGAATCATAAACCAGACGGTTCCGAAGGCGTAGAGAAGAGCGGTTCCGAGCAGCATTCCGACAACGGAGAAGACGATTCGAAGGGCCGGCTTTTCAAGACGCATGGAGCGTTCCACAAAGATCCCCGATACCAGCACCAGAAACAGGTATCCGATCAGGAAGCCGCCGGTCGGGCCGGCAAGCTTCGCGATTCCGCCCGCGTATCCGGAAAAGACCGGAAGTCCGAAGGCGCCGAGGGCAAGATAGACCGCGCAGGATATCAGCGCGGAACGGGTTTTCAGTACATGGACCGAGAGATACAGGATCAGCGTTGCAAGAGAAATCGGGATCGGTCCGATCGGGAGCGACATCGGGGCGACGACACAGAGGATGGCCGCCATGACAGCCGCTGCCGACAGTTCGTAAATCGTTGTTTTTTTCATGATTTTCCTTTCTTATCGGACAGTGTTCCCGCCTATCATAGCAGAAGAGAGCACAAATGTCAACCTTTAGCGTATCCAAGTTGACATTTGTGGCACAATAGGGGACAGGTTCCAATTGACTAATTTAGTCAAACGGAACCTGTCCCCGTTGTACTAATTTAGTCAAACGGAACCTGTCCCCGTTGTACTACAGGGTGATCTCCTCGGCAGCTTCCGGAGCGTTTTCCCCGATCCTGTCTGCCGCCTGCTTCTTCGCCTCTGCGAAAGCGTCTTTTACGCTCTCTGGCTGAATCCGTGTATCGGACTGCAGGAATCCCGGTTCGCCGCGAAGCTCGTTGATATAGTCGATCTGCTTCTTGAATTCGTTTTCGGCGAAGGTTCCCGCAACGGCCGCCTTCCCGATCTGCAGCGACAGATCGAAGCGGTCCTGCCCGGACTGCCAGAAGCGCTTCTTCTCGCGGCCTTCCTGGTAGTGCACGGTCGCCGCGAACACCTTCAGGCGGTCTTCCTCCGTGATGTCTTCCGGCTGCTTTTCGACAAAAGCCTTCACCGCCTTCACCATGGCCTGATACTTTTTGCTGCCGCTCTCGACATATTTCTGCTGCTCGCGGCTGTCCTCGCTCGGCCCCAGAAGCCTGCGGTACAGCTTCTTCATCGCATCGTGCGTCAGCCCGGTACTGCTGACCCGACCTTCCCTGACATTACCGTTCTGATCTTCTGCCGATACCTCGACCTGCTCCGAAACCGGACGGAATTTCTTCTGATATTGACTGAAGCTGTCGTAAAACGCCCCGCAGTGTCCGTATTTCAGCTGCCTGCTGAGCTTCGAGTCGCGGACCGCCAGCCGGAACTCCGGCGTCTTTTCAATCTTTTTAGCCAGATTTTCCAGCCGTTTTTCCTTAAAGGTGCCTATCTTGAAGGGAGATTTTTCTTCCTCTATCGAGAGCTGGTAAGCCGCCGCCATCCGGGCAGCGTCATGCATCGTGAAGGGCCTTTCTTTCACGATATTCTGCTCCATATCGATCACGACAAAGTCATCCGGCATGGAATTGCTGTCAATATAATCCCTGTAACTGAGGTATGCTTCCTCGGTTTTCTCTATATAACTTCCGAAAATCTCCTCCGGGAGCTCCTCCGCATCCGGACGTTTATTCAGATACTTTTTGAGGTCGGCCTCCAGGGCTCCGCCGCGGGTTCGCGAACCGAAGAGCTTCAGATACGGCTTGTCATCCGATAAATGTTCGACGGCGAATTCCTGCCTGGATTCATCCTCGCCGTAGACCGGCACTTCGGATACGCCGATCGACTGCAGATAAGTGGAAAAGGCCGGCGTTTCCAGAAGCTCGTATGCCCGCGCGTCCAGCTCGCCCTCCGTCAGCATGGTCGTTTCGAGCGTGTCGGTATTCTTTCCCTCGGCGCCGGACAGCTGCCTTGCCGCGATAATCCGCGCAATGTGCATCCCGGCATCCAGTTCATCCAGGAAATCCTTGCTGTGCAGCTTCTTTTTCGAATCCTCGATCCACTCAAGCGCGCTTTTCGTCTGTCCGCAGTTTTTCAGAACCTTATTGCCGTTCTCCAGCTGTTCAGCGGTAAATTTACCCATAAACTGCTGCATATAAGGCTGTTCCATCTCTTCAGGGAACTCGCGCTGCAGCTGGTCAAGTCCGCGGCGGAAGTCCTTCAGTTCGGCGGCCGTCTCCTTCAGATCTCTCTCGGCAGCTTCAAATTCGCCGTGGTTATTGCCGGACACATGCTCCGTAACATTTCCCTGCGAATCCTTGATAAATATTCTGGATGTGGTCGTATTCGCGGTTCTCGCAAGCTTTTGAGACGAACTGACGGCACGGTCCAGCGCATCCTGCATATCGCTGAGAATATCCTTCAGCCTTTTATTCTTTTCGGCCTGCTCTTCATCCGCGGCATCCGCGTACTTCAGCTCATCTGTACGGTCGGAAAGCCCGGACTGAAGCGTTTCAAATATATTTCCCTCGCCGGCCTCTTCTTCCTCCGGGAACTCTCTTCCGCCGAGGAGATTCCCCTCGATATAGTCTTCGGCAAGATGTGCGGCAATCTGTATGGTAGACGGTATTCTTTTCGGCATTTTGTAATTCCTCCATTTTTCGGTATCAGGATCAGAAGACAGTATTCCGACCGCTCTTCGTATCGTACTTTTCTGTCTTTCGTATTATACGCCCGTATTATACACCTGATTGTCCAACAAATGTCCAACGAATCTGAAAAAAATCACACTTTTTCAGATTCTGTGCTATACTGTAAAGCAGCGGCGCGGTAAAGGTAAGCCTGCGATTCCCCTGTGCCCTCCCAAAAACCTCCGGATCGCCTGCAGTCAAACGGCTCCGGATACCACCTTTTGGCTTCTGTATCATCAGTATGAATCAGGTAAACGAAATGGAATTTCAGAATAAATTTGCAAATCTTCTCCTCTCCTTCCGCTATACGCGGGATGAGGGAGATCAGGAGTCCTTAGGCTCCATGTATAAAAAGGTCCTTCAGATCGCCTGGCCGGCGGCTCTGGAGGGACTCCTTCTCACACTAATGAACTCCTTCGACACGATGATGGTCGGAAAGCTGGGTTCTGCCGCGATCACCTCGGTCGGTCTCTGCGCCCAGCCCCGGATGATCATCCTGCTGGTGGCGCAGGCGATCTGCACCGGCACCATGGCGGTCATCGCCAGAAGGAAAGGCGAAAACCGACAGGACGCCGCCAACTCCTGTCTCCGGCAGTCCATGCTCCTCGTGACCTTCATCGGCATCGCGATGACGATCCTCGGCATCGTGCTCGCGAAGCCGCTCCTCCTTCTTGCCGGCGCGGGCGAGGACACGCTTGCCGACGCCGTCATCTATTTCCAGATCATCTCGATGGCCTTCATCCCGAACTGCTGGGCGATCTGCATCTGCTCGGCGATGCGCGGCATCGGAAAGACACGGATCACGATGGTCGTCAACGTCTCCGCGAATGTATTCAACATTTTCTTCAATTACTGTCTGATCGGCGGCCGCTTAGGATTCCCGGCATTGGGCGTCAAAGGCGCCGCGATCGCGACCGCCATCGGCACCGTCGTTTCCAGCATCATCGCGCTCGTCGTCGTTTTCCAGAAGGGCGGCTATCTCTCGCTCCGGCCCTTTAAGGGCTTCCGCTTTGACAAGGCGACTCTCGGCTCGATCATCAAGGTCGGCTCCGGCACCATTCTCGAATCCGTCTGCATGCGGATCGGCTTCCTCATCAACGGCAAGCTGATTGCGGGCGTCGGCACCGCCGCCTTCGCAGCTTCCCAGATTGTCGGCCAGGTCTCGTCTCTCACCTTCTGCGTGGGCGACGGCGTATCCTCCGCCTGCACCTCGCTCGTCGGACAGTCGCTCGGCGCGAACACCAAGCGAAAGGCCATGGCCTATGTCCGCGTCGGCGAGAGGATCTGCATCTTCCTCTCCATCGCGATCATGCTTCTGACCTTCTTCGGGCGGGACTGGCTCCCGACGCTCTTCTCCGAAGAAAAGGACGTCATATTCGGCTGTTCGATTTCCTTCCTCGTACTGCTCCTGGGCATCTACCCGCAGAATATGCGCGTCATGATCGCCGGGTGCTTACGGGGTGCCGGCGATGTCCGCTATGTCGCCCTCGTCTCCCTCATCAGCGTCGCAATCCTGAGGCCCCTTCTTACCTGGCTCTGCTGCTATCCGCTGAACGCGCTCTTCCCGAACGCGTATCTTGCCTACCTCGGCCCCTGGATCAGCTTTGACATCGACGCCATCGTCCGCTGGGTGCTGCTGCATGTGCGCGTGAAGAAAGGCCAGTGGGTGAATATCAAGCTGTGAGAAGGGGATGGGGCTTCCGGTGGTTCATGTCAGCAAGCTCACTCCGCCGCGAACCACCATTATCGCGGTTTTTTAGCTTCCGGTGGCTCATTTCCGCTTGCTTTCCAACCTCAAACCACCGAAGCAGACCAATGTCACTTTTTGGTGGCGTTCTTCCCGGATGCTTTCTTCAA
>CAMPAR010000093.1 GCA_946632055.1 uncultured Lachnospiraceae bacterium | reverse complement strand
TTGCAAAGCACGACAAGGAGCTGTACCCGGACATCATCACCGCCAACATGAACGGAACGCCGTACTACACCAACTCCTCCCACCTGCCGGTCGGCTACACGGAGGATGTCTTCTCCGCGCTGGATATCCAGGACGATCTGCAGACGCTGTACACCTCCGGCACCGTCTTCCACGCCTTCCTCGGCGAGAAGCTTCCGAGCTGGAAGTCCGCGGCGGAGCTTGTGAGAAAGATCGCGGAGAACTACCGTCTGCCGTACTATACGCTGTCCCCGACCTATTCGGTCTGCCGGACGCACGGCTATATCGCCGGCGAGGTCTCGAAGTGCCCCGAGTGCGGCGCCGTGACCGAGATCTACAGCCGCATCACCGGCTACTACCGTCCGGTGCAGAACTGGAACGACGGCAAGGCGCAGGAGTTCAAGGACCGTAAGGTTTACGACATCGGCACCTCGAAGCTGATCCGGAAGCGCCGCGCGGACGCGGTTTCCGCAGCGAAAGAGGAGGCCGTGAAGGCGGCGGAAGCGGAAGCGGAAGCTGACACCTCCGCGGAAGTCATTGAGAAGGCCGTTGAGGCGGTTCTTGAGACCGCAGCGCCTGAAAAGGAGAGCGTAAAGACGGAAAACGGCGCTGTCCTGAAGCTCTTTGCGACGACGACCTGCCCGAACTGCAAGATCATTGCCGCGCAGATGGACCGCATGGGCATTCCCTACGAAAAGATCTACGCCAATGAGCATCCGGAAGAAGCGAGAAGCCTCGGCATCCGCCAGGCGCCGACCCTCGTCGTCGAAAAGGACGGAGAGATCGAGAAGTTCACGAACGTCAGCGAGATCAAGAAGTTCCTTTCCGAGCTTCCGGTCAACGCTTAAGGAATCAGAGATTAAAACCATCCGGGGCTGCCGCATGCGGCAGCCCCGGATCGCATGAAAGGACATGAAATGTACGATATCCTGATTATCGGCGGCGGTCCCGCGGGACTGACCGCGGCCATTTACGCGGGGCGCGCGGAAAAAAGCGCGCTGGTGATTGAAAAGGACGCCTTCGGCGGGCAGATTACCCACTCGCCGCGCGTCGAGAACATTCCGGGCTTCGTCTCGCTTTCCGGCAATGAATTCGCAGAGAAGCTTGTCGATCAGGCGATCGCGCAGGGGACGGAATTCGAGTCGGGAGAGGTCTCCGAGCTCCGGCATGACGCGGAGAGCGGCGTTTTCACGGCGGTCACGGAATTCGGCGAATTTGAAGGAAAAGCCGTGATCCTCGCGACCGGCGCAAAGCACCGGGAACTCGGACTCCCGCGCGAGCACGAGATCGAGGGCGTGAGTTACTGCGCGGTCTGCGACGGCGCCTTCTATAAGGGCATGGAGGTCGGCGTCGTCGGCGGCGGAAACTCGGCGCTGCAGGAAGCGGTGCTTCTGTCCGGCCTCTGTAAGAAGGTCACGATTTTCCAGGACCTTCCGGTCCTCACCGGGGAAAAGAAGCTGCAGGAAGAACTCGCCGCAAAGGACAACGTCGAGGTGATCTGCGGCGTCCATGTGGAAGAACTTCTCGGGGACAGCGAGCTTACAGGCGTCGTGATCCGGAAGACGGAGAGCGGGGAAACGGCCGAAGTGCCGCTTCAGGGCCTCTTTGTCGCGATCGGCCTCCTGCCGCAGAACGAGCCCTTCACGGACTATATCGCACTGAACGAATACGGCTACGCCGACTCGGACGAGAGCTGCGTGACGAAAACGCCCGGCGTCTTTGCCGCCGGAGACTGCCGCAGTAAGCGCATCCGTCAGGTGACGACGGCCGCTGCGGACGGCGCCGTTTCCGCTCTGAAGGCAATTGACTTTCTCGAAGGAAGATAAGAGGAGAAGAGCAGCATGATTACTGTAGCAATCTGCGGATGCGGAAACCGGGGGCTGTTTGCCTACGCATCCCTTTCGAAAATTGTCCCGGACCGGATGAAGATCGTCGCCGGCGCGGATATCCGGCCGGAGCGCCTCGTGATGCTCCGCGAGATGTACGGCGTGAGTGAAGACATGTGCTTTGACTCGGACGAGGAGCTCCTTTCGCAGCCGAAGCTTGCGGACGCGATGATCATATCGACGCAGGACCGCCAGCACGTCGGGGAAGCCGTCCGGGCGCTGGAGCTCGGCTACGACCTGATCTGCGAGAAGCCGATTTCGCCGGAGCTTTCCGAGTGCCTGCGCCTGCAGGACAAGGTACACGAAACGGGCCGCCACGTCGTGATCGGCCACGTACTCCGCTACACGCCCTTCTATTCGACCGTCAAGGAAATCGTGGAGCGCGGGGAAATCGGAAAGGTGCGCACGATCGACGCGACGGAGAACGTCGGCTATTATCATTTCGCCCACTCCTTCGTGCGCGGCAACTGGAGAAGAGAGGACGAGACGAGCCCGATGATCCTGGCCAAATGCTGCCACGACATGGACTATCTTCGCTGGATCGCGGACAGCCCCTGCGTGAGCGTCGCAAGCCACGGCGCGCTTTCCTGGTTCCGCCCGGAGTACGCGCCAAAAGGCGCCGGCACGCGCTGCAGCCTGGACTGCCCGGAAGAAGTACGCGCACGCTGTCCCTTTGATGCCGAAAAGATTTATCTCACCGGAAAATACGGCTTTGACCGGCGGGGAGACGCCTGGCCGCAGAACGTCGTCGCCTCCGAGCCGACCCGCGAGAAGCTCGAGAAAGCGCTGCGGGAAGGCCCCTACGGCCGCTGCGTCTATCACTGCGACAACGACGTCTTCGACCACCAGACGGTGCTGATGAATTTCGAGAACGGCATCACCGCGACCTTCACGACCTCCGCCTTCTCCGACGAAATCTACCGGACGATCAAGATCACCGGCACGGAGGGCGAGCTCTACGGTCACATGGAAAAGGATCTCGTCGTCGTGAAGCGCTTCGGCGAGGAAGAGAAGACCTACGACCTTTCCTCGAAGAAGGGTGAGTTTAAGGGCCACGGCGGCGGCGACGCGGGGCTTGCGAACGCCTTCGTGAAGCTCCTGGAGGAAGGCGGAGAAGGGCTGACCTCCGTCGACGCCTCGGTGGAGAGCCACGCGATGGCGCTCGCCGCGCACGAATCCGCGTTAAACGGCGGAGCGGCGGTGAAGCTTTCGGACTTTATCGAAAAGAACCGCTGAAACAGACATTTGCAAAAATCCAGGGAGTGAAAACATGACGGAATACCGCTGGGCGACCAATGAAGATTACGAGAGCCTGATCGAAATGGCGAACCGCGCCTTTCATCCGGAAAAGCATACGGAGGACTTCAAAAAGGACACTTCGCCGGAGAGCTTTTTCCCTAGGATCCTGCCGAAGCTCTATCAGAACATCGGGACGGCGCCGATGCACTATCTTGCCGTACAGGACGGGAAGATCGTCGGCGTGGTCGGAAATTTTGATCTGCCGACGATGGTGGCGGGAGAGAAGCTGAAGGTCGTCGGAATCGGCACGGTCAGCACGCACCCGGAGCACCGAAGAGAAGGCCACATGATCCGCCTGATGAACGATTCCATCGCGCACGCGAAGGAAACCGGCGCGGATTATCTCGTCCTCGGCGGCGAGCGGCAGCGCTACGAGCATTGGGGCTTCGGACAGGCCGGCGTCAATCCGGGATTTGAACTGAACGACTGGAATTTCGGACGGATTTTCGGGAAAGAGGCCTCCTTCGGCTATGAATTCCGGAAGCTCGAGAAGACGGATACGGAGGAAATCAGGGCGTCGAGGAGGCTTCGCACTTCGGAAGAGACCTACGTGCTGCACGACGAAGAGCAGGAATACAACATCCTCTGTTCGATGGGGGCGACGCCATATCTTGTGAAAAAGGACGGCGCCTTTGCCGGCACGATGATGTACTTCCCGTCGGAGCATGCGCTCGGCGATCTTCGCTTTACGGAGGAATCGGAGGCGCTTTACATCCTGAACGACTTCATGAAGGCGATGGAGCTTCCGACGCTGAAGGTGAGCCGGATCCCGCCGGACAGGACAGCGCTTCTCGCGGTCCTTTCAAAGTATGCGGAGGAGGGCGTCCTGATGCCCTGCGAGATGATCCGGGTGCTGAACTACGAGCGCACGATCCGCGCCTTCCTTCGGATGAAGTGCCGGATTTTCAGCCTTCCGGACGAGGAGCTTCGCGTGCGCTTCGATAACGGAGAAAGGCTTCTTATCGGCGTCCGGGACGGGGCGGAAGCGGTGCAGCAGATTGAGGACGGTCCCTTCGATCTCGAATTCGAGAATCCGACCGACGCGGTCAATTATTTCTTCGGGAATCTCGGTTTCATTACGGATTACGGCTGTGAGAAAAGAGAAAGAACGAGGCTTCTTCGCCCCGCCTTCCTGCCGCTTCCCTACTATCAGCCGGCCTGTGATGAAATCTGATGAGTGTACATTTTTTCACACGGAACAGGAGAGGACAGTGGAGCAGAATGAGCTGAAACACATCGGACAGGCCTTCGGAAAAGACGCAAAGTTCCGGCCGATCGGCGCGGGACATATCAACGATACCTATCGATCGGAAGACGGCAGATGGATCCTCCAGCGGATCAATACGGAAATCTTCAAAAGGCCGGAGGAAGTCATGGAGAACATCGAGGCCGTGACGGCCTGCCTCCGGAAAAAACTTGCAGAGGATGGAAAGGATCCGTCCCGCGGCACGCTGACCGTTGTGCCGGCGGAAGAAGGGGCGCTCCTTGTGAAAACGGAGAGCGGCGTCTTCCGGATGTATGAGAATATCCGGAACGCGCATTCCGTCGAGCCGGAGGAGCGGACGCTTCAGGAATTCGAGAAGGCAGCGGCCGCGTTCGGCCGGTTTCAGCGCGCGCTTCAAGCCTTTCCCGTAAAAAAGCTGCATGAGACGATCCCGGATTTCCATCATACCGTGAAGCGGCTCGCGCGGCTGAAGGAGGTCTTCTCCGAGCGTCTGCGGGACGAAAAGGAGGCGGCAGCGGAACAGGAGACTGCCGGAAGCCTTTCTTCGGAACCGGAGCGGGAGGAGCGGATTCAGAGACTGCATCAGGCGCTTCCCTGGATCGAATATGCGCTGTCCGTCGAGAAAATCGCGCCGATGGTCCTTGACGGCCTCGCAAACGGCAGCATTCCGCTCGCCGTGACGCACAACGACACGAAGATCAATAACGTCCTGTTCGACGATGACACGAACGAAGCGATCGCCGTGATTGACCTTGATACGGTCATGCCCGGCTCCCGGCTCTACGACTTCGGGGACGCGGTCCGTTCCGGCGCCGTGACGGCAGCGGAGGATGAGCCGGAGCTTTCGAAGGTGCATTTTGACCCGGAAGCCTATCTCGCCTTCAAAAGAGGCTATCTTTCCGAAATGGCGGACGCGCTCACTGCGCGCGAGAAGGAGCTTCTTCTTCCCTCCGCGGAGCTTATGACCTATGAATGCGGCATCCGTTTCCTGACGGATTATCTCGAAGGGGATCCCTATTTCAAGACCGATTATCCGGAGCACAACCTCGTGCGTGCCCGGAACCAGTTCCGGATTCTGCAGGAAATGCTGAAGCTTCCTGAAGATCTGTAGATGAGGACATAAAGATGAAAGTGATCGGAATTATTTTCCTGATACTTGCGGGCCTTCTCCTGCTTCTTTTCGCGGCGGCGGGGTATTTCCTCTGCTCATACTCGATGGGGGTGAAGCGCCAGTCGCTCGAGGAAGCGCGTAGATGGCAGGAGGACCATTATGATATCTCCTGGTATGACCGCCTGAAAAAGACGGACTATACCGTGAAAAGCTATGACGGCTATGTTCTGCACGCCCAGTTTCTCGAAAACTCGAATCCTGCGAAAAAATATGTGGTGATCTCGCACGGATATACGGACAACCGCTACGGCTCGCTGAAATACGCGAAGATGTATCTGGATTTCGGTTTTCATGTGGTTCTGTACGACCTTCGGGCGCATGGGCTGAATGAACCGACCTTTGTGACCTATTCGATCCGGGAAAGCCGGGATCTTGCGGAAATGCTGAAGGATACCCGCGAGCGCTATCCGGGGATCGAGACCCTCGGCATTCACGGCGAATCGCTCGGCGCGGCGACTTCGGTGGCCGTCCTGAAATATGTGCAGAACCTCGATTTTGTCACGGCGGACTGCGGATTTGCGGAAATCATTCCGGTCCTCAAGGTGGGGCTGAAAGGAATGCATCTTCCGGGCTTCTTTACGGCGCCCGCCAGTCTGTGGGCGAAGATCCGATACGGCCATTTTTACCGTGAAATGCGGCCGATCGACAGCCTTCCGACGAACCGGGTCCCGATCCTCTTCATGCACGGGGCGGCGGACGATTTTATCGTTCCTGAGCACAGTAAGCGCATGAAGGAAGCGACCGCGGGAATCAGCGAAGTGCACCTGTTCGAAGGAGCGGGGCACGCGGGATCCGCGCTGAAGGCGCCGGAGGAATACCGGAAAATCCTGAAGGAATTTCTGGAAAAGACGGGGAATATCTGATGCGGGCGGCGCGCCGTATCGCATCGGTTTAAGAGCAGGAGGAGAGTATGACAGACAGGGATCTGAAATGGACTGTAAAGGAAACCCGGCCGCTTCTTCATACGCCGGTATTTGACGTGGTGGCGCAGGAGGAGGTCTCGGGCACGGGGCTTCAGGGAGAATATGTGGCGGTTCACGCGCCGGACTGGGTTGTCGTCATCCCGGTGTATCAGGAGCAGTTTGTGATGGTGCGGCAGTGGCGGCACGGAGAGCAGAACATGACCTGGGAGTTTCCGGGCGGCGTTGTGAATCCGGACGAGGACCCTTCCGTGACGGCCGAGCGCGAGCTTCTGGAGGAGACCGGCTTCCGGGCGGGAAAACTCACACATCTCGGGCGCTGCAGCTCGAATCCAGCGCTTTTTTCCAATCATTTTGACGTCTTTCTCGCGGAAGACCTCGAGCCGACGGGAGAGCAGCATCTCGATGCGGATGAACTCGTAAACTATACCCTGATGGCGAAGAGCCGTGTGATCGAATCCTTCGGCTCCGGGGAATTCAGCCATCCCTATATGGGGACCGCCTTCGCGTTCTACGCGCGGCATCTGGGGCTCCTGGACAGTATATAAAAAGGAAGGCGCAAGGCCCTCCTTTTTTGTACGAGCTCCTGTACCTGCCTGCAGTAGTTCAGGCTGTAGAGGTCTTCGTACTCATGCCGGTTCTTTAACTGCCCGCTTCGTGCTGCGTTCAGAATCGCCGCAAGCGTATCGCAGAAGTCTACAGGACGGATCTTGTTCCGCTTTGTCGTCCCGACCTCCGTTTTATGCCTTGACTCGTTA
>CAMPAR010000092.1 GCA_946632055.1 uncultured Lachnospiraceae bacterium | reverse complement strand
GAAAAAGATGCACTTTCTGTTCATTTCCTGTACCTCCTGTACTGTTGATTTCATTGTAGAATACACAGGAGCTTTTGTCAATCGGAAAGAAGGGCTTTGGAGGGGGATATATGCATGTCGGAACGGCTTTTGACCTGGATATCTCATATCGCAAAACGATAAATAATCGTTGACAAAACGCCTCTGTGATGGTATGATGATGTCCGACATTAAAATTTATATCGCAGCACGATAATAATTCGTTGCCATCAAGGAGGCGTTTGTATGTCTGAAATGAATTATGATCCGATGACCGGAGAACGGCTGACTCCCATAGCACCGCCTGCGCCTGAAAGGCCCCGCTTTACGGCCTCGTTCCGTGAAAAGCTCTGCGCCTTCCTGATGTTCATCCCGGCGTATTTCTATGCCAAAATGATCAGTGACGGCCTGTTTCTGGACCGGGATCCGGACTGGAGGGTGGATCTTGGCATTTTCCTCCTCGGAACGATTGCCCTGACGATCCTCCTGTTCCTCGACGAGAAAACGCCGGACGGAAAACGAGTCCGGCGCGGCTTTGAATGCATCGTCTGGTTTGTCTGCCTCGGACTTTCCGGCGTCAGCGCGGTGTTCAACATCGGCTCGGTCTGGTGGGACTATCAGAAGCTGCTCTTTATCCACGGCTTTCTTCTGTACTGGATCCTGAGCTTTTCCGGGCGGCTCACAAAGGGCGAGAGCAGCAGCCTGCTCCTTTTGGACGCCGTAAATCTTCTCTTCGCGGTTCCATTCAGGCGCTATTTCTACCGGATCCGTACGATGATCGCGGCCCTCAGGGACGCGGCCGCCGGGAAAAACGCCGCTTCGGAAGCTGCGGAAAAGAAGAGCGGCGCCGTACTCTGGACGCTTCTTGCCGTCCTCGCGGCCGGCATCCTTTTCCCGATCGCCGTGACGCTTCTTGCGAGCGCGGATGAGAATTTCGCGCATCTCGTGGAGAACGTCTTCACGCTGTTCGGCGACGCGGAGTGGGGGTATTACATCGGCTGGTTTTTCTTAAGCCTTCCCGTCGCTGCCTATGTCTTCGGCGTTCTCGACGGCTTCAAGCGGGAGGAAGTCTCCCGGGTGCAGGACCGGGGCGTCCGCTTCCTCACGGGAATCCGGCGGCTCCGCCAGGTTCCTCCGCTCGCGTGGTCGGTGCTGATCCTGATTTTCTCGGCGGTCTACACAGTGTTCTTTGTCCTGCAGTGGGACTGGGTGATCGACGCCTTCCGCGGCGTCTGCCCGGCGGACCCGAGGACCTACGCGCGGGAGAGTTTCTTCGCGCTACTCTGGGTGTCCTTTATCAATTTCCTGCTGCTCGGGATCACGCATAACAGCGCGCGGGATCTGGAAAAGAAAAGCAGGATCCTGACCGCGGCCAAAATCCTGCTGCTTCTCTGCAATATCGTTTTCTGCGTCATCTCTTTCTCAAAGCTCGTGCTCTACATTTCCGCGCACGGCTTCACGATGCTGCGCCTACAGTCGAGCTGGCTCGTGCTCACGCTTTTCCTCGCCTGCATCGCGATTATCGTGAACATCCTGAGCGGCAGAAAGACGATGAAATACTGGATGATCGTGTCCGGACTGCTGCTCGCCGGGCTCACGGTCATCGCCTGAATTCCGTCGTCACTTCGAGGTCGTGAGAAGTCCCGAAGGCGTTCGTCCTTCAAAGATTTCCAGCGCCTTTTCAAACAGCTCTTCATTTATCGCGCTGTAGCGCGCGTGATCCACTCCCGAAAGGAAGGAGACTTCGTCTTCACGGCTGAAGCTTCTTCCTTTTTTCTTTTTCAAGAGCTCGAGCTCTCTTTTAACGGATTCCTGATATTCGAGCGCTTCCGGAGAGCGCCAGATCGTATCATGCCCGCCGATGAGGCCGTGCCCCGTGTAGTAGCTGACATTTTCCTCCCGGATTTCCTTCGCGTGGGAGATCAGGGAGATCGGGCTGCCGTACTCCACGACGAGATCCTTCAGACCGTGGGCGATAAGCACGGGGCAGGAGCATCCGTTGACAGCGCTGACGCCGTCGAGCTTGGTGTACGCCCCGAAGAGCGCTTTCTGCTTCTCCGCCAGAAATTCATTCGTCATCGTGGTTTCGGGAATCCCGAGAATGGAGGAGTAGATGAAGCCTTTCCCGACGATCATGGTATTCGCGTCGTTCATCGCGGCCATGGTCATGCAGCCCTGAATCTCCGGATGCAGGGCGAGGACGGCGGACGCCGCAAAGCCGCCGCAGGAATGTCCGACCGTGTAGAGCGGAAGCGCCGAAAGCTGCGGATCCAGCCGGATCGCGTCGAGGAGATGGTTCAGCTCCACGAGAGCCTCCGAAAGGCCGACCGTGGAATTTCCGGGCGAATTATAGGTGCCTTTTCCATCGAAGGCGACGACGCTGTAGCCGTTTCGGACAAAGAATTCGAATACCGCGAGATAGTCGTCCGCGCCTGCGTGCAGGCCGTGCGCAAAGGCGATCAGCCCCTTGGCGTGCTCCGAAGGATAGAAATAACCGGCGCAGTCCAGGCCGTCCGAGGGAAAGGAGAATTCCTCCCGCGGGAGGCGCTCCGCAATCCGCTCATAGCAGCGGAGTCCGGGCGTCACGCTGTAGTCCGGACGCTCGTAGCGCCCGAACATTTTCTCATAGGCGATCTGGCCGCCGATCTGTACGGCTCCGGCGCTTAAAATCCGCCCGAGCTGCTGCACGTTTTCATCCTGCAGGAAATTCTGGAGCCGCCTCGCGCGCTCTCGGCGGCGCTGAGTCTTCAGTTCTTTCTGAGTGAGCTCCGGCTGCCCGTCTTCCGGAGCACCGGTGTAGTTTTCGTTCATGGAGCCTCCGTCTGAAACTGGTTCTAAACAAACTGTTTTCTGGTTCCATCTTAGCACAACTCGGGGGCTTCTGCAATCGGTCTTCCGGGAATCGGTTTTTATTTTTGGGTAACTATTCAGCACCCCATTCGAAATGCTTCGCATTTCTCATGTGGGAGATGAACATTTTTGGCTTGATTTCGGGGCCTCTGTCATTTAAGATAGAGGCAGCTGTTCGGCAGTCACTTAACATATTCGAGGAGGAAGAAAATATGCATATTGGATCAAACACCTACGGACTGAAATACGACCTGCACCGGGACTTCCCGGGAACGCTTCGGCGCCTGAAAGAGGCCGGCATCACGGCAGTGGAAATCTGCGTGGTCGCGCCGAATGAACATCGGGAATTCCTGAAAATGGTGCCGGCAGGGCGCGAGGAGGAATTTCTGAAGTCACCGATGAGCTTTGCCTTTTTCCGGATGGAAGAGGCGGGAGAGAGGATTCGCGAGATCCGGGACGCGGGGCTTTCGGTCGTTGACATGCACCTGTCGCTTCCGCAGGAGCCGGACAGCGGCAACATGCGCGAACTTACGCGCCTCACGATCGATTTCCTGAAAGAAAACGGGCTTTTCGGCTGCGTCGTAAGCGCGATGAAGAATCTTGCGGGGATCAAAAAAATCGCCCCGTATCTGGAGGACATGGCGGCGGAGCTGAAAAAGGCGGGCTTCGTCCTGATGTATCACAATCATGACGTTGAGTGCGTCCCGGAGGAGGGCACGACGGCGTTTGAATATCTGATGGAGCACTGCCCGAGCCTCTGTGCCGAGCCGGACGCCGGCTGGATGGTGATGGGAGGCTCGGACCCCGTGCCCTTTATCCATCGCTATCAGGACCGTATTCCCTGCCTGCATCTGAAGGATTTCGCGAAGGAAAACAACGGCCCCGAGGCCGGGGAAGCCCGCTTCTGCCCGATCGGCGAAGGCATTCTGCCGCTGAAGGAAGTGATGGAAGCCGCCCGGGAGCTCAAGCTGATTGACCATGGCCTCATCCTCGATCAGGACGCGAGTACCGGAGACTTCATCGAGGACCTCAGGATCGGTGTGGAAAATGTGGAGAAAGCACTGGCATAAGATCATCCTGATACCCGGCCTGCTGCTTTTGGGGCTTTCGGCGGCGCTTTTTGGCTGTGAAAAGCCGGGGAGCCGGGAGCCGGAGGTCCTGTCCGGTGTGTTTCACGAACAGCTTGTCCTGACGGAGAATACGGTCCTCGAGAATGTGACCGTGACTTTCGGCGGGCCCTGCGTCCGGGCGGCGGAGTCCGTCACGGTCACGCTCCGCGGAGAAAATCATCTCACCTGCACCGGACCCGGGAAGAAGGCCTTCCTGGCCGAAAAGGACCTGACCCTCGAAGGCCCCGGAACGCTCACCGTCGACTCGAAGGACAGCTGCATCAAGGCGAAGGGAAATCTCAAAGTGGAGGGCGGCACCTTCGTCCTGAACGCGGGCGGAAAGGGCGACGGACTCCGATCGGACGGAGCGCTGACGGTGAACGGCGGAAGCCTGCAGATCCGCGCCTATGAAGGCCTGGAGGCGGAGGAAATCCGGGTGAACGACGGGGAGCTTTCCATTGTCACCTACGACGACGCGATGAACGCCGCCGTGAAATCCGGGACGACTGAGGTCCCAAAGATTATCGTGACCGGGGGAAAGCTGCAGATTGATACGAAAAGCCTCGGGAAAACGGATGAGGAGATGAAACGATTCGTCGCGGGCGGCGCTGCCTTTGACAGCAACGGTGAGCTTCGCATCAGCGGCGGCGTAATCGAGGCCGAGGTGCGGCATTTCTTCGCGGATCTTCAGACAGACGGACTCTTTCTCATCAAGGGCGGAAACATCCGGACGAACGGCACCTGCATTCAGGCCGTTCCGCTGGACGCGGACGGGAGGATCGTGACCGGGCTGTATGACGACCGGACAGAGGACATAAAGGAACAGGAATTCACCTTTACGGACGGAATTCCGGACGCGGAGCCGGAAGAAGAAAGCTGGGTGCTGCGATACGATATCAGTGATTATCTGGATGAAGGCTGTGTGGAAAGGATTCTTTCGGGGCTTGGGTCCGGAGAGGAGATGAAGCTCGGGGAGTATCTGAACATGCCGGAAACGCTGGAAGTTCCGTACGGAAAATACATCGAGATGGAAGGAAAATGCGGAAATGCGCTGATCCGGATCAAAACGATCAGCGACCGCTCGGCGAATCTTTCCGAATGCTGTATGAATTGGTTTTCCTTAAGCGCCGCCGACCCGGAAGAAGCGGCGTCCGTCCTTCGGAATCTCCCGGAAATAAAGGGAGAAGCGAGCCTTGAATATCCGGCCGGGAGCCGGACGGTCCGCGAATATCGCAGCGAAAAGGACGAGTACCGGATTCTGGAGTACGAGGGAGAGGCCCTCGTATCCTTCACGGCGGTGCTGAATCCGGGAAACCGGAAAGTCTTTTTCAACCGCTAGCCGGTCCATTCTTCTCGTCAGCTCTCCCGGAACTTTCCCGGTGTCGTGCCGGTCACTTTCCGGAAGAGCGTGATGAAATTATTGTAGTCGGAGAAGCCGCAGCGCGCGGCGATCTCGGCCGTTGTCAGCGAAGGATCTGAAAGCAGCAGGTCCTTCGCTTTTTCAATGCGTTTCCGGCGGATCAGCTCCGCGATTCCGGTCCCGTAGCTTTCCTTTGCGATCTCATACAGGCGGGTTTTCCCGATCCCGAAGTGCTCCGTGAGCGCGGCCGCGCTTAAGTCCTCGGATAGATGCGCTTCGATGTACTCGTCGATCTGCATCGGCAGGTTTTCCCGGCGAAGTTCCACGAGCCGCTCCATCGAGAGGAAGGAGGCGACGGCGGACATCATGCTGGCCGCGGAGCTTAAGTAGTCCTCGGCGATGAGCGGCTGATGAAGGGAGGCGGATAAAAGCTCGGAAATCTTCAGATCATACTTCTCGCAGCTGGCCCGGATGACCTCCCAGCCCTCTTCGTAGCTGTCATAGCGGAAGACGTGGCCGAAAAAGAGGTATCCGATCAGCAGGCGGTTCAGGTAGATCGGCAGGATGGACTCGACAAGCCCCGCGTGGCAGCGGTAGGTATAGAGTGAGCCCCGCTCCGCCGCCTTCTTCATGGCTTCCTGGTCGCAGCGGACGCAGGCTTTCTCAGCCTCGGGGCAGCTCCGGATGATTTCACAGAAGTCCGCCCGGCGCTCCGGGTAAGCCGCGATTTCCTGAAACTTTTCGTCGAAGACCGTGATGCGGATCTTCGTGACGGTATAGAAATCCTTCAGGAGCGCGGTCAGTTTTTCGAGATTGAAGGTGGAAATCATCGTGAAATCATCCTCCGCCTGAAGCCGCCCGGGAACGGACGCTTTTTAATTACTCCAACAATCCGTAGGCCACGGCGCGTACGCGCATGTGGTGGTATTCCTCGTTGTTGGGGAAGGTGTTGTGCATATAAACCGCCGAGAAATGATTCTCCGGATCGATCGAGGTCCAGGTGCCGGCCGCACCGGTCCAGCCGAATTCGCCGGGCGTCGAGTTCGAGACGCCGCCGATATCCATCATCGTCCGCACGCCGAGCCCGTAGCCGTAGCCGTCGAGGTAGGTGTTGCGGAACTCCGCAAGCTGCGTGTCGTTCAGCATGTTGCTGCGAAGAAGGTCGATCGTATTCCGGCCGATGATCCGCTTTCCGTTGTAAACGCCGCCGTTTGCGAGCATCTGCGTGAAGACGGCGTAATCGCGGAGATTCGAGAAAAGGCCCGCGCCGCCCGGCTCGTAGAGGACGCCCGGCTCGTAGCGCTCGTCAAACATGCCGCCCATCGGTTCGTAGCTTCCATCCTCGTTGATGTGGTACAGGACCGCCATGCGCGCCTTCTCATCGCCTTCGTAGTGATAGCCGGTGGAGGTCATGCCGAGCGGGTCGAAGATTTCCTTCTTCAGGAACGCGCCGACGCCCATCCCGGAGCATTTCTCGATCAGCGCCGCGACCATCTCGTGACCGAAGCCGTACAGCCAGTGCTCGCCCGGATCAAAGCGGAGCGGGACTTCCGCCATGCGCTCCACCTCCTGTGAGACGGTGAAGTTATTCTCGCCGAATTCCTCCGCGAGCGCCTTCCGGACCGCGTTCATGCCGCTGTCCGTCGGATGACCGCCTTCGGGATTCGGATAGGGCAGTCCGCAGGCCATGTTGAAGACGTCCTTCACGCGGATGTCCCGATGCGCCGGGCGGAGGAGCCAGGAGCCGTTTCCGGTAAGCTCTGCGACCTTGCTGTTCTTCCAGCCGGGGAAGTAATCGCTGTAGGGATCATTCAGCGCGAATTTTCCCCGCTCAAAGAGGATCAGCGCGCCGGTGCAGACAATGACCTTCGTCATGCTGTACAGGCGGAACAGCGTGCCTTCATCGACCTTCCGGCCGCCCGAGAGATCCGCGAAGCCCTGGTAGCCCTCGTAGAGCGTCTTCCCGTCCTTCATCACGATGCAGCCGCAGCCCGGGACGTGGTTCTTCGCAAAATCTTCCAGCAGCAGATCCATATCTTTTGCAGTAGACATAGGGGTGACCTCCGTTCTTA
>CAMPAR010000091.1 GCA_946632055.1 uncultured Lachnospiraceae bacterium | reverse complement strand
TCCCTGTCTTCCCTGGCCGGAGAGATCGATGTCAAAGGCCGCGTAGGCGACGATGACGATCCCGACGGCAATCGCCGGAAGGAGATAGCGTTTCACGGCCCTCGCGATTTTCTCTCCGTTTTTCACGCTCCGGTTCACGGTTTTCGCGCGGTCGAAAACGGCCGAAAGACGCGGATGCCGCTCTTCCTTCACCGCTCTTTTTTCAGTTTTCCGATCCCGTTTCATGAATTCTTCTCCTTCCTGCCCTCGCATGCATTGTGAAGCAGCCGGATCAGTACGGCCAGAAGCGCCGCGCCGCCGAAGCAGAGAATCAGCGAGAGCCACCAGCAGCCGCCGCGGGTAAAGCCGTAAAAATCCTTCCATCCGCCCCGCGCCTGTCCGATCAGCACGACTTCCGTGAAATAAACGATTCCGTACAGAACGACCGGAATCATGGCGAAAAGAATCGTCCGCTTCGGAAGGCGCTGTCCCCGGTCAAAGGCAATGAACGAGACGAGCGTCAGGATCGGGATAACGCCGTGCATGTAAAAGCTTGAGCCGAGATACATGGATCCGTATCCGAATACCGGTCCGAGAAAAACCAGTACCACCGTAAAGGTTAAGGATACCGCGACCGCGCCGATATATTTCAGCGTGACGGCAAAGGCAGGAAGCCGGTCCTCTCCGCGCACCAGCGCCCGGAGGCCCGTAAATCCCGCGATGAGGGACAGAATCCCCGCAAGTATATTGGAATCCGTCGTGAAAAAGCGAAAGGTAATGAAGCCGGAGCCGCCGAATTCCGCCCGTCCCTGGTGACGGAAGGACATTCCGACCGCATAGAAAGCCATCACGAAGATCAGCATGTTCGAGAGAAACGAAAGGATGAGAAAGAATCGCCGGTTCTTCATGAACTGCCCTTACTGCGGCTGTTTGCCGATGTAGGCGAGGATTCCGCCGTCCACATAGAGAATGTGGCCGTTCACCGCGTCGGAAGCGGAGGAAGCGAGGAACAGCGCCGGTCCCTGCAGCTCTTCCGGCTTCAGCCACCGGTTTGCGGGCGTCTTCGCGCGGATAAAAGCATCAAAGGGATGCATGGAGCCGTCCGGCTGCGGCTCGCGAAGCGGCGCGGTCTGCGGCGTCTCGATGTAGCCGGGCCCGATGCCGTTGCACTGAATGTTGTACTGGCCGTACTCCGAACAGATATTTCTTGTCAGCATCTTGAGGCCGCCCTTCGCCGCGGCGTAGGCGGATACCGTCTCGCGGCCGAGCTCGGACATCATCGAGCAGATATTGATGATTTTTCCGCCGCCCTCCCGGATCATGGACGGAATCACGGCCTTCGCGCAGATGAACGGCGCATTCAGGTCGACATCGATAACCTTCCGGAAGTCTTCCGCGCTCATCTCGATCATCGGGATGCGCTTGATGATTCCGGCGTTGTTGACGAGGATATTGATCGGCCCGACCTCGAGCTCCACGATCCTTACGAGCGCCTGCACGGCCTCCTCGTCGGTCACGTCGCAGGTATAGCCCTTCGCGTCGATGCCGAGCGCACGGTAGGCTTCGAGTCCCTTGTCCACAAGATCCTGCCGGATATCGTTAAAGACGATCGTGGCGCCGGCCTTCGCGAAGGCGGTCGCGATCGCGAAACCGATGCCGTAGGAGGCGCCGGTCACCCACGCGACCTTTCCCTCCAGGGAGAACATATTCAGATAATCATTCATTTTTCAGTACCTCCGTACGTATTTTACCTTCATAGGCGAAGAGGAATTCCGCGAGATCCCCCGCGATTTTCTTCACGCCACCGGCCTCTTCCGACTCGATGTTGAGAGGAAGGATCGGGTCATGCAGGGAAAGCCTCAGAAGGAACCAGCCGTTTCCGTGATCCGCGTCCACATTCACGCGCACGCCCTCGTAATTGTCCGGCAGAATTTCCCAGCCCGGCTTCTTTTCGGCAAAGGCCTTCAGATCCTCGAGAATCCGATTCCCGCAGGCTTTGAAATCCTCCTCCAGAATGTCGAAGCGGTATTCCTTCGCTTCCGCGGGCTCCCGAAGATCCGCGATCAGCTCCTCAAGCTTCGTGCCCTTCGCAAGTTCAATCAGAAGACGCGTCACCACATAGGCGCCGTCGTCGAGGAAATAATTCTCCTTCATGGCCGCGTGGCCCGAGGTCTCGATCGCGAGCTGCGAATCCTGCCCCGCTTCGTTCAGGCGGATCGATTCGTTGATGACATTGCGGTAGCCGCGCCTGAAGCGGTGATGCACGCCGCCCTTCTCCCGGATAAAGGCCGCAAGGCCGGTCGAGGTGATGGAGTCCGTCACGATCGTGGTGCCGGGGTATTCCTTCAGCAGGATCGCCGAAAGCACGGCGATCAGCGAGTTGCGGTTCAGCTCCCGGCCGTCCGCAAGCACCGCGCCGGCCCGGTCCACGTCAGTGTCAAAGATGATGCCGAAGTCCGCGTGCGAATCCAGCACGGCCTTCTGAATGCTCTCCATCGCCTCCGGAAGCTCCGGATTCGGAATATGTCCGGGGAAATGCCCGTCCGGCGCGAGGAGCACGCTGCCCGTCGTATCCGCGCCGAGCGGTTCGAGGACCTTTTCCGCGTAGAAGCCGCCCGCGCCGGAGCCCGCGTCCACGACAATATGCAGCCCCTGAAGCGGCTCTTCCTTCCCGACGGCGTCCATAATTTTCTTTCTCAGATGCGCGGCGTAGGCGTCCATGAGGCCGTCCGGCTTATGCACGCCCTTCACGCTTTTCAGCTTCTCGAAGGGTTCCTCCGCAATCCGCAGGATTTCCCGGATGTCGCTGCTTTCAAGACCGCCTTCCCGGGTGAAAAACTTGAGTCCGTTCCTCTCCCAGGGGAGGTGACTCGCGGTAATCATCACCGCCCCGTCATACTGAAATTCCGGCAGCACCGTGGACATGAACATCGCGGGCGTGCTGGCAAGGCCCATATCAACGGCACGGACGCCGTCCGTCTCTGCGGCCTTCAGCACCCAGAAAAGCATCTCCGGGCCCGACAGTCTCGAATCCCGGCCGACCGCGATGGAAAGCGGATCCTTTCCCGGAATTCTGGCTGTCTTCCGGTACAGCCAGCGGATAAACGCGCGCGTAATGTTCTTCACGACGGGCTCGGTCAGATTCACTTCCTTCCCGGGAACACCCGGAAGCGCCACGCCGCGGACGTCACTGCCGTTCTGAAGCTTCGCATAATTCATGATGATTCCTCCTTCAGACACTGAAAGTCTTATTCAGTTCTATTTAGATCTCCTCCGAGAGGATCTGCATCGCGGCCGCCCTCGGAAGATAAGCCTTTACCAGAATTCCGTCCTCACGGTACTCCTCCGAAAGGAGCTGTCCGCGCTGCCGGATGCGCTGCACGAGAGAAGCCTTCGCGTACGGAACCACCTTCTCGTAATAAACGCGGTTTTCCGAAAGGATCCTGCGGATTTCGCCGAGGACCTCCGAAAGATTCTCCCCGGTCCTTGCCGAGATCCGAAGCACCGCATCCGCGTGCGGATCGCGGAAAATCCGCCCCTCCGGGACGAGGTCGCATTTATTGAACAGCGTGAGAATCGGCTTGCCGCCGACGTCAAGGTCCCGGAGCGTCTCGTAGACGACCGCGAGGTGCTCCTCCAGCGCCGGGTCCGAAGCGTCCGCGACGTGCAGGATGAGATCCGCGTACTTCGCTTCCTCAAGCGTCGAGCGGAAGGCCTCGATCAGATGGTGCGGCAGCTTGTGAATGAAGCCGACCGTATCCGTTAAAAGAACGGTCTCCCCGTCCGGAAGCGCAAGACTCCTTGTGGTGGGGTCGAGCGTCGCAAAGAGCTTGTCCTCCGAAAGGACGGAGGAGCCGGTCAGGGCGTTCAGGAGCGTGGATTTCCCGGCATTGGTGTAGCCGACGATCGCGGCGGTCGGCACGGAGTTCTTCTCTCTCCGGCTCCGCTGCACCTTCCTCGTCCGCTCCATCTCCCGGAGCGCTTCCTTCAAGCCCGAGATCCGCTGCCGGATGCGCCGGCGGTCGGTTTCGAGCTTCGTCTCGCCCGGGCCTCTCGTGCCGATGCCGCCGCCGAGCCGGGACATCGCCTTCCCGTAGCCCTGCAGGCGCGTCAGGCTGTAGCGGCACTGCGCGAGCTCCACCTGGAGCTTTCCTTCATTGGTATGGGCGTGCGTGGCAAAGATGTCCAGGATCACGACCGTCCGGTCGAGCACCCTCGTATCGAGAAGGTCCTCGAGGTTCTTCATCTGCGCCGGCGACAGCTCGTCGTCGCAGCAGATGCCGTTCGCGCCGGTTTCTTCCAGCATTTCCCGGACTTCCTCGATCTTTCCCTTGCCGATATAGGTTCCGGGGTGCACGGCTTCCCGGTTCTGAATGACTGTGCCGGCGCACTCGGCTCCCGCGGTCCTGAGAAGCTCCGCGAGCTCCTTCAGGGACTCTTCCGTTCCCGCGCCTTCCGTCTGTACGCCGACAAGAATGATTTTTTCTTCCGGTTCCCGCATCAGTTCTCCCGTGTCAGATTCAGGTTCACATAATCATGTCCGGTTCCGCGGCTCAGCCACAGCATGCCGAAATCCGTGGAATACGCCGCGTATTCGGTGCCGCCTTCGCTGCCGTCCTCATAAGGCTCCTCGCCCTCGGAGACCGGGGCGCCGAAACGCGCCTCAAGCTGCTCCTTCAGGGTATCCATGCCGGCATCCTTGGTCACCGCGTAGAACGAATCCATCACCGGCTCCTTCGAGGCTTCGGATACGAGCGGCAGTCCGCCGTAGGCAAAGGCGCCGAAGAGTCCGCCGTCCACAAGAAGCTCCGTTCCGTCGTCGGAAACGCAGCTTTCCGGGATGCCGCACTCGGAGAGCGTCCGGCCGACCAGATAGATGCAGTCGAGGATGTCGTCAAGATGCGCGGTTTTCGGCTCTTCCTCCCGGCTTTCCGGCGCCTTGGGCAGGGCAAAATCATCGTCCTCGTCGTCCTCATCATATCCGGACGCTGATCCCTCGCTGAGCGGTCTTGACGGCGCAGCGCTTCCACTAAAGCTCCTGCGCTCCGTGTTCCGGAAGGCTCTCCTTGTTTCCTCCGCCGGACGCACCGGCTCCTCTTCCGGCTCCTCTCCGTCTTCTTCCGCGCGCCCCGGCACCAGCCGGTCCCGGAAGAACCACAGAAGCGCGGCGACGGCGCCTAAAAAGAGAACGAATCCGACGATGACGAAAATCATGATTTTGACTGAACTGCTCATTCGATATTTCCTTTGTAAAAAAACTTTATTCTTCTCTGGAACGCGCGGACAGGACACGGTATCCCGTCGAAAAGTCCACACGGTTCATCAGCTCCTCGCCGGACAGCAGCCGGCGGTAATTCTCCACGGCGATCCGGACGATCCGTTCATAGGTTTCCCGCAGATGGAACCAGCCGGAGATATGCGGCGTAATGATCACATTCTTTGCGGTCCATAAGGGATGCTCCGGCGGAAGCGGTTCGGGGTCCGTGACGTCGAGCGCCGCGCCGCCGAGGTGGCCGGATTCCAGCGCCTCGTAAAGCGCCTCCTGATCGACCGCCGTTCCGCGGCCGACGTTCACGAAGATCGCGCCCTGCTTCATCCGGGCAAAGCGCTCCCGGTTGAAAAGATGAAGCGTTTCCTTCGTCGAGGGCAGGGAAGCCGCCACGATGTCCGCTTCCTTCAATTCCTCGTCAAGCGCGTCCATCTGAACCAGCTTTTCAAGATAATCCGGCTTTTCCTGCACGGTCCTCCGGATGCCGGTGACCCGGCTCCCGAGCGCGTGCATCCTCTTGGCAAACTCGCCGCCGATGTCGCCGAGTCCGACGACCAGCGTCCGGGAATTCCAGATGGAGGTCACCGATCCGTGATCGACCCAGGCGTGCTTTTCCTGCTCCTCATAGTAGAGGTGCAGCTTCTTCATCAGCATCAGGACCGCCGCGAGCATATGCTCGGAAATCGCAAGACCGTAGGCTCCGGAGGCGTTGCAGAGGGTGCAGGAGTCCGGAAGGACGCCTTCCTTCGTATATCCGTCGGTTCCCGCGCTCTGCAGCTGCAGCAGGCGGAGCCGGTGATTTTCCTTGAGAAGCGCCGGATCCGGATTGCCGATCACGACATCGGCGCCGGAAAGGCTTTCAGCGTCAAGTGACTTCGGGTCCGTCACATATTCATATTCCGCGGACGGATCGACGCTCTCGAGAAGCCTTCGGTGATCGCTGTCCATCGGTATCAGGCAAAGTACCTTCATGGGTTTCTTCCTCCGTGTTCGGATGTAGTTGTGAGTAATTGTCTGTCCGGAGTGTTTCCTTGACTTCGCTCTACGGCGAAGCATTCTTTAGTAGACGCGGCTCTCGGCGTGCACCAGTTTGTCCCCCTCATACCGCAGGCAGGCGGTGAAGAAGGGCCCCTCCTGAAGGAGAAGCTCGAGAAAAACGCGATCGCCCTCCCAGAGGTTCAGACCGTAAATTCCCTCCTTCGGAATCCAGCGAAGCTCCCCCTCGTCGCAGTCCTTCAGCGTTCCTTCGAAGCCGTCCGCGGTGAAAAGATGCATGTACTCCGCCTCGCCCCCGTCCTGCTGAAAGGTCACGACTGCGCGGAAGCGCCAGTTCGTCAGGGTCAGGCCGGTTTCCTCCAGGACTTCCCGTCGGAGGCATTCCTCCGGCGTCTCGCCCTCGAGAAATTTTCCGCCCACGCCGATCCATTTATTGTGATTGATATCGTTCTTTTTCCGGTTCCTAAGGAGCATGAGATACGCTCCGTCCCGTTCAATATAGCATAAGGTCGTCAGCATGTTTCTTTCCTGCAGCCGGACTCAGTCGCTGATGTCCGAATCCATCACGATGATCACCCGGTAGTCGGGATAGAGTTTCTGTACGTTCTCGCAGATCCGCCGGTAGGTTTCCTGCCGGTCGTCCGCGAACGCGATCACGACGTCGAAGCGGATGACCTTCTCTTCTTCATTCAGATTGAAGCCGTGGATCTGCAGCACGCCCTCCTCCGACATCACGGTTTCCGTAATCTTCGAGCGGACTTCGGCGGCTTTTCCGTTCTTCGTATTCATCGCGTAGATTCCGATGCCGGTCAGGATGACGCCGTGCTCCGCATAGACCTTCTCCTGAATCTCGCGCTCCACGCCGTCGATTTCCTCCGCGGTCCAGGTGTCCGGCACCTCGATGTGCACCGAGCCCTGCCAGCGATCCGGTCCGTAGCTGTGCAGGATGAGGTCGTAGGCGCCGTTCACGCCGGGTACCCCAGAGATCGTCTCCTTGATCGCCTTCGAAAGCTCGCTGTCCACGCGCTCGCCGAGAATCCGGCTCATCGTCTCGCGCAGCATGTCGATTCCCGATTTGATGATATAGAGGGAAATCACCGCGCCGAGATATGCTTCGAGCGACCAGTGGGACACGAGGAAAATCACGGCGGCGACGAGGGTCGAGGCCGAAATGATCGAGTCGAGCAGCGCGTCCTTGCCGGAATCCACGAGGGAATCCGAATTCACCTTCTCTCCCTGCTTTTTCA
>CAMPAR010000090.1 GCA_946632055.1 uncultured Lachnospiraceae bacterium | reverse complement strand
CTCTCGGTATCGGTCTTGCTGAGCGCCTTGATGACGCGGATTCCGGCGATATCCTCACGCACAATCCGTACAAAGCGGTCGAGCGCGCCCTGCACCTTTCCGAACATCGGCACACCGAAGCGGGAAAAGAGCCACACGAAAAGAATCATCGGCGGCATCATGGCAAGCATGACGAGCGTCAGCTTCACATCCAGGAAAAAGGTGATGATAAGGGAGCCCAGCAGCATGATCGGCTGACGCACGCCGAGGCGCTGCATCATGCCGAGGAACTGGTGGACATTATAGGTGTCGCTCGTCGCGCGGCTGATCAGCGAGGAGGAACCAACCTCTTCCTGCTCCTTCATCGACATATAGTTGATCTTGGAAAACAGCTCGAGCCGGATCCGTTCTGTGGTATTCCGGGCTACGAGAGATGCCGAGCGGTTGGCCGCGACATTGGCTGCGAAAGCGATCACGGCAAAGGCCAGCATGACGATTCCCCAGAGGATAATGTACAGAAGCGAGCCTTTCGGGACGACATCGTCAATCATGACGGCAAGTGCCCAGGGGATCAGAAGTTCGGCAGCCGTGGCAAAGACCTTGATCACAAAGCCGATCGCCATGCGTTTGCCGTAGGGTTTCAGAAACCCGAAGATTTGTTTCATTGTTTCTACCGGATGAGTACACACAAAAGTACAGGGGCAAGCACGGTCTCCCCTGGCTTTATACACATCTTCCTTTCAACGCTATTTGAAAGTATTATATCATAAAATACGGAAACTGACACAGGGAAATTTAGATAATATGCTATAAAATATAGATCTGTTTTTATCAAAACTGCAAAAAACGAAACGGTCTTTTTATGATCACAAAGGGATTTCTGCTTGCAGGAGCCGTCCTCTTCCATTATACTTGAAGATATACCGCCGGTGCATCGTCTCAGGCGCCGGCAGAAAAACAAGATCAATAAGGAGAATTGCCATGCGTAATATGAACCTCGACTGCGGCTGGAGCTTCCGAAAGGGCCTTCCCCAGGCACTTCGTCCGCAGAATGAAAAAGACCGGGTCCTAGTTAATTTTCCCCACGACTACATGATCGAAAGCGATGTATTCGAGGAGGCGCCGGCCGGCCCTGCGAGCGGCTTTTTCTCGGCCGCTGTCGCACATTATGAAAAGAAGCTTCTGATTCCTCAGGAGTGGGCGGAGGATCTCGTCTTCCTGCACTTCGACGGCGTCATGATGAATGCGACGATTGAAGTCAACGGCTCGAAAGCCGCGCTGCAGCACTACGGCTATGCGCCCTTCACCGTTGACGTCACGCCCTACCTGTGGTTCGGCGAGGAAAACCATCTGGTGATCACGGTCAATCCTTCCATGCAGCCGAACTGCCGTTGGTACTCCGGCGCGGGCGTCTTCCGTTCCATGGAACTCATCCACACGCCGAAGGTCCATCTCGTGCAGGACGGAATTTATGCCAGGACCGCGGAAATCGAATACGATGAAGAAGGAAACGCCCTCACGGCCTTTCTGAAGGCTTCGGCGGAGATCGAAAACCGCAGCAGTAAGAATATCATAGCGGAGGTCAGCTTCGCGCTGTTTGCCGATCCCGGCCGGAATGAAAGTGTTGAAGGCGCTTCTCCCGTACTGACAAGAAGCACCCGGATCCAGCTGAATCCGGACTCTTCGGAAACGGCGGAACTCGGTCTCACCTTAGACCGTCCGCTTCTGTGGGACGCGGAGTCTCCTTCTCTCTACCGGCTCGCCGTCTCTGTCCGGCCCATCGAGGAATTCCGCACCCATCTCATTCCTCTTCCGGAAAAAGAGAGGACAACGGACTGCGACAGCGTCCTCTTCGGAGTCCGCACGATTCAGGCCGACGTACGGCACGGTCTTCGCATCAACGGGAAGGCCGTGAAGCTTAGGGGCGGCTGCCTGCATCATGACAACGGACTGCTCGGCGCGGTCTCGGTCTACGACGCGGAGGCAAGAAAGCTCTCCATCCTGAAGTCCATCGGCTTCAACGCGATCCGCACCACCCACAACCCGCCTTCCGCCGCACTGATCGAAGCCTGCGACCGCCTCGGCGTCTATGTCTTCGACGAAGCCTTCGACGCCTGGGGAATGGGCAAACAACCCGGCGACTACAACCAGTTCTTTGAAACCGACTGGGAAAAGGACCTGTCCGCCTTTGTACGGCGCGACCGTGTGCACCCTTCCGTCATCATCTGGTCTACCGGCAATGAAATCACGGAGCGCGGCGGCCTCGGAAACGGCTATACCCTGGCAACGAAGCTCGCAAGAACGGTCCGGGCGCTCGACCCCTCGCGCCCTGTATCCAACGGAATCTGCTCCTTCTGGAACGGTCTCGACGACCGCATGATGGAGGAAGCCCTGAAAAAGATGGTGGAAGCCGCGTCCTCCGGAAACATCCAGAACGTGGATTACGGCGGGAAGCACGACCTGACCTGGGAAACCTATACGGAAGCCTTCACCAACGGTCTTGACATCGTCGGCTACAACTATCTGGAAAACAAATATGAGCACGATCACGAGCTCTTCCCGGAGCGCGTGATCCTCGGCTCCGAGAACTATCCGAATGAAATCGGCAAAAACTGGCCGATGGTGGAATCGACCCCCTATGTCATCGGCGATTTCACCTGGACGGCCGCCGATTATATCGGCGAAGCGGGCATCGGAAAGTCCGTATTCTTCGAGCCGGACGACCCGATCCTTCAGCGCGGACCCTTCGCCCTGATGTCGCACGGCTCCTCTTTCCCGTGGAGACTTGCGAACGACGCCGACATCGATATCCTCGGAAACATTCTTCCACAGGGCGAGTACCGCAGGATCGTTTTCGGCTCCGCGGAAACCAAAGTGTATTCCTATCTGCCGGAAAACTTTGACCGGGTGGAGCTGATCAGCAAATGGGGCTTCACGGATGTGAGAAAGCGCTGGAATTACGGGGAGGAATGGATCGGGAAGCCGATCAGAATCGCGGTCTTCTCCGCCGCCGACGAAGCAGAAGTATTCGTGAACGGCGCCTCCATCGGAAGAAAGAAGCGCGGCGAAGCACTCGCTTCCGGCATGCCTGATACCTTCCTCTTTGAGACCATCTACGCGCCGGGAATCGTCGAGGCCGTAAGCTGCGAGAACGGAAAGGAAATCTCCCGGGACCGCCTGGAAAGCTGCGGTGCGCCGGCCGGAGTCCGGCTTCTTCCGGAAACAACCTGTATTTCGGCCGATCACCGGAATCTTGTCTATGTGCCGGTTGAAATCGTGGATTCCGAAGGCCGCCTCGTCCCGGACGCCGAGATTAAGCTGAATGCTTCCGTCTTAGGAGACGCTTTTATCCTGGCGGGCTTCGGTTCGGGAAATCCCGTAACCTCAGAGAACTACACAGGCGGTGAATTCCACAGCTTCCGAGGAAGAGCCCTGGCGATCGCAAGGAGCACGGGAAGCGCGGGAAGCGCGGTCCTTACGGTTCAGGCGGAAGGAATGGACCCGGTTACGGTCACCCTGACAGCGGCTGAATAAGGGCGGAAATCCTTCGTCCATACAACGAAAAAAGAGCGGAAACCATTTTCAGGCTTCCGCTCTTTTTCAGCTGATGACGGGACTCGGACCCGTGACCTCCTCA
Source organism: uncultured Lachnospiraceae bacterium (assembly GCA_946632055.1). GTDB lineage: Bacteria > Bacillota > Clostridia > Lachnospirales > Lachnospiraceae > UBA1267. Next base: position 4,267 of record CAMPAR010000090.1, on the reverse strand, counting down.
CTACCAATGAGGTGCGCTACCACCTGTGCCACATCAGCATATTTGCAACAGATGATATAATACACTATCCTCTTCGATTTGTCAAGCGTGTTTTTTCGTAAAAGTCCATTATAGCTGCGTATTGATTTCGGTATACGGGAGGATGGAAATCTCCAGGTTGCCGTTTCTCTGCCGGAGCTCGTCGATAAAGGCCTTTTCCTCCGCCGGATTTTTCATCTGAATCTTGTAGGTGAGGCGGAACATGGAGCCCATGCCGGTCGTCTTGACGCCCTCGCTCTCCCACTTCTTCAGGTAATGCGCGAAGGTGTCGTCGAAGGCGCCGTTGTACTCGAGGGACTCCGGGATCGTGATTTTCAGGAGCTGGTCCTTCGCAAGAGCCTTATGCTCGAAGATCGGAAGGGAAGCCACAAAGTAATACAGGACCGCAAGCCCGAGAAGGATCACCACGCCGTATCCGATATAGCCCATGCCGAAGGCGATTCCGGAGCCCATCGCGATCAGGATGCAGGCGATTTCGTCGGCGGAGCCCTGTGCGGAACGGAAACGGATCAGGGCGAAGGCCCCGCCGATCGCAACGCCGGCGCCGATATTTCCGTTGACGAAGGTGATGACCGTCGCCACAATAAGCGGCATCAGGGTTGTCACGAGGAAAAAGCGCTTCGTCGAGCGGATCTTAAAGGACATCAGCCAGGAATAGATGAGTCCGCTGACAAGCGTAATGCCTGCCATCAGGAAAAACTGGCCCGGAGTGACCGTTGAAGTGTAGATCGAATCAAACATCGTATTGCTTCCTTTCCGCTGTTTTCTGCAGCTGCTGCCTGTAGGCTTCTCCGTATTTCGAAAAGCTGGCTTTATATATTTTCCCTTCGGACAGGATGGACGCCAGCCACAGCGGCATCGCATCCTGGATTTTGACTTCAAGAATCGAATGTCCGGGCGGAAGAAGGGAAATTCCCTCCATGGATACGCGAAGATCCAGCTCGTCGGTGCGGTATCGGGGATTCCGGTCGATCGTCAGTCTCAGCTCTCCCTCCGGCTCGTAGTAGGCCGTGCGGTCGTAAATGATGAGGCAGGACGGAACGAGCGTCTCATAATAGTCCCGGAAATAGGTGATTTCGTCGTTGATCTGGCCGCCGGCACAGATATCGCCTTCCCGGTCAAAAAACTTCTTTACGAGCGGAATCGTGGACTGAACGCGCCGCTTGTACACCACGCCGTAAGCCTTCCGCTTCAGCTCCAGAAAGACCGGCGAACGGTCCGTTGCGAGTCCATAGGAACGCAGGCGGATTTTTCCCTTAAACATCGGCTTCTCCACGGAGGAGCGGATCAGCCGGTAGTCCGGCGTGTCGTAATAAAGGGAGGCGATCGAGGTCAGTCCGAACTGGTCCGGACACATATGCCCCTGAAGCCCGCCAAGAAGAAGCTCGGTCTGCTGCGGATTCAGTAGATATTTCAGTTCATATCGTTTCATGACGACGATGGGCTTCGCGGCGTCCGTCGTCACGGGTGCGGTCGGTGACTGGCTCATCCTGCACCTCCCGTCTTATAAATCGATGACAAGAAGGAAGAAATGATCCTTCACTTCCGCGTGAATCCGTCCGTTATGCGCCTTCACGATGTCGCGGACATAGGCGAGACCGAGTCCGGCCGCCTGATCCTCCGCGTTCTCCAGCGTCGTAAAGCGGTCAAAAACCTGGTCCGCCGGTCCTTCCGGAAGTTCCGTCCGGTTTTTCATCGTGAGCTGAATCCGGCCGTTTTCGGCCTTCAGTGCGAGCATCGCTTCTTCTCTCGCGTACTTCAGCGCGTTCTCGAAGAGTTCGCTTATCAATTGCAGGATCGAGTCTTCCTCGCCGTTCAGCATGATGCCTTCCTGAATATCGCTGCTGAAACGGATGCCCGCCTTCTCGAAGCGACCCCGGCTTTTCTCCGTCTGCTCCGACACCAGCCCGGAGAGACTGAAGCGGCTTTTCTCCACATTTTTCTCTTCGTAAACCGACAGGGAGCCGAGCTTTCTCACGAGCGCGTTCATTTTCCGAACCTGACGGCGGATAGAGCGCGTCCGGTCTGTCGGGCCGCTCTCCCGCTCCATCACCTCCAGATCCGCGCTGATCACGGTCAGCGGAAGCTTGAATTCCCTCTCGGCCTTTTCGATGAACTGCTTCTGCCTGCGGTCCGCTTCATCGATCGGCGCAAAGAGCTTCTTGCCGACGATCTTCAGGAAAATCCAGCTGAGGAGTGTGACCGCGATAATACCGCAGCCCGAATAGATCAGCGTGCGGTAGGCCGGGAGCAGTTCCCTTCCCTGGTCGATCACGGTCACATATTTGACGCCGTCCTTCTTATAAACCCGGTAGCGGTAGGTGCCGCGGGTCCAGCCGGTCTTCTCCTTCTGAAGAGAGGAGGCCCACTGAAGGGCTTCTTCCTCGGAAACCGCGTAGATATGATATGCGGTCAGTATTCCCTCATTCTCTTCGAAGCTTACCGTAAAATAACGGATGGATGCGCCAAGCTCCGGAGAATTCGGTCCCATCGGTCCGAGGCCGCCCGGCTGCATCGGCTGCTTTTCCGGGATCATCATGCCCGGTTTTTCAAAAAAGCGCTCGCCCTCCTCCGAAATCATCTCCGTGACCCGGTCCGCGTCGCGGGATGCGAGTGTGAAATTGACGGCATTCATAATGCCGAGCAGGATTGTGAGCAGTACAAACACCGATATGACGGCATAAAGCCGGAATTTCTTTTCAGCCTGATTCATGATTCACCGCCGTTCTTCTATGGATTCTTCCGATTTCCCGGAAGAAAGACTTTCTTCCAAAAGCCGGATCTTCTCGAGAAGTTCGGAGGGCTCGAAAGGAAGCCCGAGCTCCGCTTCCGTTTCCACCAAACAGGAACGCTTCTTCCTGTCCGGGTCCGTCCGGAGCATCAGGACCGGAATCTTCTCGTCTTTTGCAAAGCGCACGATTTCGGGCGCGCTGATCCTCGGAATATCGTCGCTGAGGATCAGAAGGTCGCAGGGAGCCTCCCGAAGCTTCGAGAGAATCTGCGTGCCGTCGAAGGCCGTGCGGACCTTCATGTTTTCATCCTCCAGAATAATCTGGTAGGCGCTCAAAAGGTCCCTGTCCGGAACCGCGAAAAGGATCTGCATCTTTCCTTCCTCTCCTTTATCTGCGGCGGCCGAAGCCGCCGTGTCCGCCGCCGTAGCCGCCGGAGTATCCGGCGCTGCCTTCCGTCTGCGCAGACTGCGTCCAGCTTAAAAGCTCCGTTTCGTCCTGCGTCAGGATGTAGCTGCTACCCTGTTCGAGCTTCTCGGAAGCAATCCAGAGCGAAGTATAGCCGCTTTCCAGTTCAAAGCTGAGGAGCTCTTCCCCGGTCGAGCTGTCCTTCACGGCGTAGGCTCCCGTGCTGAAGGAAGTACCACTGGAAATATAGGTGTTCACGGAGTCCGAACCCGGCGTCTCGCAGATGCCGCCGAGCGCGATGACCGTACCGCCCGTGACTGTGATCGTGCCGTCCAGGTCGATCGAGCCCGCCATGCCGCCCATCTGGGCGCCGCATTTCACGAATACCGTCCCGCCGGAGATCGTAATATTTCCGTTCGAGTCGATGCCGTCCGTATCGCCGGAGGGCGTCGTAACCTCGAGAACTCCTCCTGTAATTTCAATGAGCGGCGTCTCGGCGCCTTTTCCGGCATTCAGGCCGTCGTCATTTCCGTAAATACGCGTTTCACCACCCGAGATCCGGATCACATTGCCCTCAAGACCCTCGTGGGACTCGATGACATTCACCTCTCCGCCGCTGATCGAAAGGACGCCGTCGGCATGCAGGCCGTCATCGGCGCAGGTCACTTCGAGCGTTCCGCCGTTTACGACGATGCTCCCTTCGGATTCTTCGCCGTTTTCGAGCGTCTCCCCGGCGTTCGCGTGCAGACCGTCATCGGAAGCCTGTACCGTCAGGCTGCCGCCGTTCAGGATAATGCTGTTTGCTGCCTTGATGCCCTTCGAGGAGAAAGTGGTCTTATCGGAATTTCCGTCACCGTAAGTAATCGATACCCAGTCCCCACTGATCGTCCCGGAAGATAGATCCGTTACCAGATATCCGTTCATGGAGGCGTTCAGGGTTTCTCCCGCGGATGCGGCGCTGTAATTGGAGCCGTCCGGAGTCACGCCCTGTTCCATGACATGAATCAGCAGATTGGAGGAACCCGTCGATTTTGCCAGAAGTCCGTAGTAAGGCGTTCTTCCGCTGTAAATCATGGTGTCGTATTCAGCCT
>CAMPAR010000089.1 GCA_946632055.1 uncultured Lachnospiraceae bacterium | reverse complement strand
GCCCGCCCCGTCCTCCTTCCGCTTCTCCGGATGGATGATCGCGCTTGCCGTCGGCGACGTCGTCATTGTGACCGGCGCGATTCTTCTTGCGGTGCTGCTGCGGAAGAAAAAGAAGAAATAAACCCGAAAAAGAAAAGGAGAGCAGGATGAAAATCGGCGCACAGCTTTATACGGTACGGGAATATATGCGGGACGAAAAGGGCATGTCCGAAAGCCTGAAAAGAATTGCGGATCTCGGCTTTCACTACGTGCAGGTATCGGGAACCGGCCCCTATGACCCCGCGTGGATGAAGGAGGAACTGGACAAAAACGGACTTTCCTGCGTCATTACGCACACGAATCAGGAGCGGATGATCCAGGAGCCGGAGACTGTTGCAAGGGAGCATGAAATCCTCGGCACGGACTATATCGGCATCGGAATGTATGACATCATGAAGGTCGGCATGGACGGCTTCATCGAGCGCTTCAAACCGGTCGCCGAATGCTTCAAAGCGCACGGAAAGCTTCTCATGTACCATAATCACGATATCGAGTTTGAGAAGCTGGACGGAAAGCTGATTCTCGACCGGCTGATAGAGGCCTTTCCGGAGGACGAGCTCGGCTTCACGCTCGACGTCTTCTGGGTACAGGCAGGCGGCGGAGATCCCGCGTGGTGGCTCCGGAAGCTTGCGGGACGCACGCCCTGCATCCATCTGAAGGACATGGGCTTCCGCTCGATTCCCGGGGAGCGGTTCAGCGTCGGACGGGGCCGGATCATGATGCCCGTCGGCGAAGGCAATATGAACAACGAAGCCATCGTGGAGGCCGCGCTTCAAAACGGCGCAGAGTACGCTTTAATCGAGCAGGACGACTGCAACGGTGAAGATCCCTTTGACTGCCTGAAGCGGAGCCTTTCCTATCTTCAGAGCCTGGGGCTTCAGGCATAATCGTCCTAACAGGAAGTTTTAGTGTAAAATAAAGACCGGGAGGTACAAAATGGATAAAGTCAGACTTGGCATCATCGGCTACGGCAATATGGGCTCCGGCCACGCGAAGAACATACTGGAAGGAAAGTGCCCGGAAATCGAGCTTGCGGCCATCGCGGACATCAGTCCGGAGCGGCTTCAGGCGGCGAAGGAGGAAATGCCAGAAACGACCGCGCTGTTCGACAACGCCGAAAGCATGATGGACAGCGGACTCGTTGACGCGGTGCATATCGCAATCCCGCACTACGACCATCCGAAGTACGCGATTCTGGCGCTGCAGAAGGGCCTGCACGTCATGGTGGAGAAGCCCGCCGGCGTCTATACGAAGCAGGCGCGGGAGATGAACGAGGAAGCGGCGAAGCATCCGGAGCTCACCTTCGGCATGATGTTCAACCAGCGCACCAACTGCCTGTACCGGAAGATGAAGGAGCTCGTCTCTGGCGGCGTGATCGGCGAAATCAAGCGCGTGAACTGGATTATCACCGACTGGTACCGCACGCAGAGCTATTATGATTCCGGCGCCTGGCGCGCAACCTGGTCCGGAGAGGGCGGCGGCGTGCTTCTGAACCAGTGCCCGCACCAGCTCGACCTGTTCCAGTGGATCTGCGGCCTGCCGGTCAAGGTGGACGCGCACCTGCAGTTCGGCAAGTGGCACGATATCGAGGTCGAGGACGACGTGACCGCCTACGTGGAATTCGAAAACGGCGCCACCGGCTCCTTTATCACGACGACCGGAGACGCGCCCGGCACGAACCGCTTTGAAATCACCGGCACGCTCGGCACGCTGATCTGTGAGGACAACCGGCTGATCCTGAAGAAGCTTGAGTGCGACGAGCGCGAATGGTGCCGGACAGAGAAGCGCGGCTTCGCGGCGCCGCCCTGCACGGTGACGGAAGTCGAAACCGACGGAAAGAATGAGCAGCATCCGGGCGTCCTGAACGCCTTCGCTGCACATATTCTTCGCGGCGAGCCGCTGGTCGCGGAGGGCGCGGAGGGCATCCGGGGACTGACGCTGTCGAACGCGATGCATCTGTCCGCCTTCCTCGGGCATCCGGTGGAAATCCCCTTCGACGAGGATCTCTACTACGAGGAGTTGATGAAGCGCGTCGCCACCTCCCGCCGCAAGACGAACGTCGTCGTGAACGTGGAGAGGCAGTAAAGTGTTTTCTTTGCGGAACGCATGATGTTGCCGAATAACACGGCAATTTTGTGAAATAAATCACAATACTTGCATTGCAATTTCCTTTGTGTTATAGTATTTACAGCGTATTGTCCGAACAAATTCAACAGGAGGGAAGAGTGTTATGAAAATGCGAAAATTCGGAAAGCTCGGCATCGAATGCTCGGCTTTCGGTCTCGGCTGCATGCGTTTCACAAACAAGGAAGTGAACGGCGAGCAGGTTCTGGACGAAGAAAAGGCCATTGACATTATCCGTACGGCGATCGACGGCGGAACGACCTAGATCGACACCGCTTATGTGTATCTCGGCGGCCAGTCGGAAGTGGTGCTCGGAAAGGCGCTTCAGGACGGCTATCGGGATAAGGTGACGATCGCGACGAAGATTCCGACCGACCGCGTGAAGGAGCCGGCGGACGTGGACCGGATTCTGAACGAAGAACTGCAAAAACTGCAGACCGACCATATCGATTTCTGGCTGATGCACGGCATCAATAAGGAAAAGTGGGAGCACTGCAAGGCGATGGGCATGCCCGAGCGCTTCAAGGAGCTGCAGGCGGAGGGAAAGATCCGCTATAAATGCTTCTCCTTCCACGGCCCCTACGACGAATTCGAATATATCCTGAACGACTACGACTGGGATATGGTCCAGATTCAGTACAACTTCATGGACATCGAGAATCAGGCCGGCACGAAGGGCCTTGAGCTTGCGGGCTCGAAGGGCATTCCGGTCGTGATCATGGAAGGACTTCTGGGCGGTCGCCTTTCGAAGGCGCCGGAGAATGTCCAGGCGGTTTACGATGCCTTCCCCGTGAAGAGAAGTCCCGTGGAATGGGCGTTCCGCTGGCTTCTGAACCGGCCGGAAATCGGCACGGTTCTTTCGGGATGCACGACCGTGGAGCAGATCGAGGACAACTTGAGAATCTTCGATACGACGGAGCCCGGCGACATGACGGAAGAGGAGCTGAAGCTGATCGACGACGTCCGCGCGGCCTATAAGAGCCGCACCCGCGTCGGCTGTACCGGCTGCGCCTACTGCATGCCCTGCCCCGGCGGACTGGAGATCCCCAGGATCTTCGCGGCCTGGAACGAAAGTACGCTCTACGACACGAATCCGAAGGATAACTGGGGCTTCCAGCGCATCTTAAGCGAAGGGCACGGGCCGGAGAACTGCTTAAAATGCGGCGCCTGTGAAGCGGCCTGCCCGCAGAGCCTGCCGATCATCGAGCTGATGGAACAGGCAGTGGCTGAAATGGAGTAAGCTCCGGGGAAACCGCTAAAGTATAATAATAAACTGTCGTGCCCTGTACGATTCCTCATACAGGGCTCGACTTATGAAGGAGAGCCTATGGCCGGAAACGGACTGAAAAATTTATTTAAACCCATTGACATGACGGAAGGATCCCCGGTAAAGAAGATCGCGGGCTTCGCGGTGCCGATGCTGCTCGGAAACATCGCACAGCAGCTTTACAATACCGTGGACAGTATCGTCGTCGGACGCTATGTCGGTGACAACGCGCTCGCCGCGGTCGGCAATGCGGGACCGATTTTCAACCTGCTTCTCGTTCTCTTCGTCGGCGTATCGACGGGAGCCACCATCCTGGTGTCCCAGTATATCGGCGCGAAGGACCGCGAGGGCCTGTCGAATTCGATCGGCGCGAGCATTCTTCTCACGATTGTGACTTCGTTATTCATTATGATCCTCGGGCCGCTGATCACGCGGCCGGTACTGAAGCTCCTGAATACCCCGGATTCCATCATGGACTGGTGCTCAAGCTACCTGACAATCATGTTTCTCGGACTTCTGGGCCTGTCCTTCTACAACATGCTGACCGGTATCCTGCGAGGCCTCGGAGACTCCCTTTCCGCGCTGATTTACCTTCTGATTGCCACGGTCCTGAATATCTTCCTCGATATTCTCTTCGTCCGGGCCTTTAAGATGGAGGTCGCGGGCGTCGCGCTTGCGACGGTCATCGCCCAGTTTGTTTCGGCGATCCTCTGCTTCATCAAGCTTTCCAGAATGCAGCAGTATTTCGACCTGAAGATGAAGTATTTCCGCTTCAGCCGGAAGTATACGCTGGATATCGTGAAGCTCGGTCTTCCGTCCGGCCTTTCGCAGGCGATCTTCTCGATCGCGATGGTCATCGTGCAGCGGCTGACGAATTCCTTCGGAGAAGTCATCATTGCAGCGAACGTCATTGTCATGCGTATCGACGGCTTCGCGATGATGCCGAACTTCAGCTTCTCCGCGGCCATGACGACCTACGCCGGGCAGAACCTCGGCGCACGGAAGCTTGACCGCATTGAGAAGGGTACGAAACAGGGCATGCTTCTTACGACCGGCGTCGCGACCTTCCTCGTGCTGATCATCGTCTTCTTCGGGCGGCATCTGATGGGCATCTTTACGGAGACGGAAGAGCTCGTCACGATCAGCAACCGCTTCATGCGGATCCTCGCGGTCGGCTATATCGCCATGGGCTTCTCGCAGGTTTATCAGGGCGTGATGCGCGGCGTCGGGGATACACTGACGCCGATGTGGATTTCCCTGATTACGACGGTCGCGATCCGTGTGCCTTTAGCGTACCTCATGGCCTTCCTTACGAGGTCCGCCGAATATCCGAACGGCCGGTACGAAATCCTGCCGATTTCGCTTCTCGCGGCCTGGATCATCGGCGCAGCCGCGTCGGTCATCTTCTATAAGAGAGGAAAGTGGAAAAAACAGTTTGAAACGCATCAGGAAAGCGCCGAAGCCTGACGAAGGCGGCGTACGGAAAACGGATCTGTTTCTTAAGAGGGAAGTGCCGTCCGACACTTCCCTTTATTTTGCCACTTGCGAACTGCCGGAACTTGTGCTATAATTTCACGGTTAGCGTGCGAAAGAGGGTGTACTATGCCCTTCAGGCACGCGGACAAGAGAAGAGAAGTATTGTTATGAAAAGAGGGAAGCAATTATGAAACTCTATTCCAAGAGGCGCGGCGCGATTTCGCTGGTGATCTTCGCGCTGCTGTTTGCGTTCATCCTGTATACCGCCATCCGCGGCTTCGGCTACGAGTATTCGGGTTCGATCTCGGATATCAAGCTGGGCCTCGACTTAAGAGGCGGCGTCAGCATCACCTATCAGGCGGTCGGAGAGGATCCGGACCAGCAGGATATGGACGATACCGTCCGGAAGATGCAGGACCGTGCCTACAGCTATTCGACGGAAGCTCAGGTCTATCAGGAAGGCTCGAACCGCGTGACGATCGACATCCCCGGTGAGACGGATGCCAATAAGGTTCTGCAGGAACTGGGTACTCCCGGTACGCTGCTTTTCTGCACGAACTATCAGGATATCGAAGGCACGACCGTCATGGACGGCAATGACGTCGAGGCGGCGCAGGCCGGTTCCGACAGCGACAACAAGTATGTCGTCATGCTGACGCTGACAGATGCCGGCGTGGAGAAGTTCTCGAAGGTGACGGGAGAGCTCGCGGGAACGGGCAATCCGCTGTATATCATTTACGACGGCGAGATCTTAAGTGCTCCGACCTGTCAGGAACAGATCACTTCGAAGAGCTGCCAGATCGAAGGCTCCTTTACCTACGAGACGGCTTCCCAGCTTGCTTCCTATATCCGTATCGGTGCGCTGCCGGTAGAGCTTGAAGAGCTGCGTTCGCAGGTCGTCGGCGCGACGCTCGGTACGAAGGCGATTGACACCTCGCTCGTGGCCGCGCTGATCGGCCTTGCGCTCGTCATCGTCATCATGATCGTGATCTACCGCATGCCCGGTTTCTGCGCGTCCCTCGCGCTTGTGTTCTACACCGGACTGATCATCGTGCTTCTGGCAGCCTTCAATCAGGAAATCACCCTGACGCTGCCCGGTATCGCAGGTATTATCCTGAGTATCGGTATGGCGGTTGACGCGAACGTTATCATCTTCACGCGTATCCGTGAGGAAATCGGCCTCGGAAACACGACGGCCGGCGCCATTCAGGCAGGCTTCAAGAAGGCGCTTTCCGCCATCATCGACGGCAATGTGACGACGCTCATCGCGGCGCTCGTTTTGTACATCTTCGGCACCGGCACGATCAAGGGCTTTGCGATCACGCTGGCGCTCGGTATCGTTCTTTCGATGTTTACGGCCCTTGTCGTGACGCGTCTCCTCTTAAAAAGCCTGTACGCGCTGGGACTGAAGGACAAGAAGTGGTACGGCGAGAAGAAGCCGGCGAAGGAGAAGAACTTCCTTTCGAAGAAGAACATCTTCATCTGTGCTTCCTGCCTGGTGATCCTTCTCGGCATCGGATTCATGATCGGCCACGGCGTGAAGAATTACGCCCTGAATTACAGCCTGGACTTTGTCGGCGGTACTTCGACGGATGTCAATTTCAATGAGAACCGCACGATCGACCAGCTGGAGGCGGAGGTTGAACCGGACATCGTCGAAGCAATCGGTTCGACGGACGTCTCGATGACCCCGGTGGTCGGTTCCAATGAAGTTATTATCAAGACGCAGGTGCTTACGCAGGAGCAGCGTTCGGCGCTCTACGACATGCTGGAAGAGAAGTACGGCGTGGATTCCTCGAGCATCACCTACGATACGATTACGGCTACGGTTTCGTCCGAGATGACGCGCTCCGCGATCCTTTCGATCGTCCTTGCGGCTGTCGCCATGCTGATCTATATCTGGATCCGCTTCCGCGATGTGCGCTTCGCGTCGGCCTCGGTTCTGTGTCTCGTGCATGACGTCTTCGTCGTGATCGCGGCCTTCGCGGTATTCCGCTGGACCGTCGGCTCGACCTTCATCGCCTGCATGCTGACCCTTGTCGGTTATTCGATCAACGCGACGATCGTCATCTTCGACCGTATCCGTGAGAACCAGGCGATCCTGGGCCAGAAGGCGGATCTGAAGTCGGTGGTGAACATTTCCGTCACCCAGACCTTAAGCCGTTCGATCCTGACCTCTCTTACGACCTTCGTGATGGTGCTCGCGCTCTACGTCTTCGGCGTGACCTCCATTCGTGAATTTGCCCTTCCTCTGATGCTCGGCATCGTGGTCGGCGCTTATTCCTCCGTCTGCCTCGCCGGCGCGCTGTGGTACATCTTCCGCACGAAGATCGGCGCGAAGAAGAGCGCGGAAGGAAACGCGAAGAAAGCATAAAGAAGAGAGCATCCGGTTTTTCGCGGGGATAAATCCCTGCGGTGAAAGAAAACAGGGACTGTCGAAAAGGCGGGCTTTTCCCTAAGGCGCGATCCTGAAGGAAGACCCGCCTCTTTTAAAACCAAATCCTTTTCGGAGAACTGAATGAAATATGAAATTCTGAAAACCGAAGGCCGCGCGAAGCGTGCGCATATGGAGACCGTGCACGGCGTAATCGAGACGCCGGTCTTCATGAATGTGGCGACGGCCGGAGCGATCAAGGGCGCCGCATCGACAGAGGACCTCGAGTCCATCGCGACGCAGGTCATGCTGTGCAACACCTACCATCTGCATGTGCGGCCCGGCGACCGGCTGGTCCGGGATCTCGGAGGCCTGCATGCATTTACAAGCTGGAAAAAGCCCATTTTAACGGACTCCGGCGGCTTCCAGGTCTTTTCCCTCGCGGGAATCCGGAAGATCAAGGAAGAGGGCGTTACCTTCCAGTCCCACGTCGACGGGCGGCGGATCTTCATGGGGCCGGAGGAATCGATGCAGATTCAGTCGAACCTCGGCTCGACGATTGCGATGGCCTTTGACGAATGTCCGCCGGCCCTCGCGGAGCGTTCCTA
>CAMPAR010000088.1 GCA_946632055.1 uncultured Lachnospiraceae bacterium | reverse complement strand
CACCACCATCATCACCATCATCACCACGGCGAGCACGATGCGGATGAGGTCTTCCAGAGCTGGGGCGTGGAGACTCCGAAGAAGTTCGACAAGGCCGAGCTTGAAGCGATCCTGGAGAAGCTTGCCGAGTCCAGCGAGTACGGCGTGATCCTGCGTGCGAAGGGCATGGTGGCGCTGACGGACGGCAGCTGGGGTTATTTCGACCTGACGCCGGAAGAATACGAAATCCGCGAAGGCGCTCCGGATTATACCGGCCGCCTCTGCGTCATCGGCGCGGATCTGAAGGAAAAGGAAGTTGCGGAGCTTTTCGGACTGTAAGGTGGTCTGAAAACTCATAAACCAAGAGCCCGGGGGAGGGGATGAGTCTGCTTCCCCGGCAGGACTGACAAGGAGATACCATGAGACAGGATCCGACAATTCCGGTGTATCTGATCACCGGCTTCCTGGACGGCGGAAAGACCAATTTTCTGAAATATACCATGCAGGAGGAGTACTTCAACGACGGTTCGAAAACGCTTCTCATTCTCTGCGAGGAGGGCGAGGAAGAGTACGAGCCCGCCATGCTGAAGAAGTGCAACGCGAAGCTCGAGCTGATCGAGGACGAAGAGGAGCTGACCGATAAGACCATCCAGCGGCTGGCCCTGAAGCATCGCCCGGAGCGCGTCATCATCGAGTACAACGGCATGTGGTCCGTGAAGAAGGCGCTCGATCTGAAGCTCCCGAAATACTGGATGATTTATCAGATCATCACGATTCTGGACGGCGCGAATTTCGGCCTGTACCTGAACAATATCAAGATGACGGCGATGGAAATGCTGACGAATACGGATCTCGTCATTTTCAACCGCTGCAAAGAAGACAGCGATCTCGTGCTGTACCAGCGGACGCTCCGTTCCGTGAACCAGAAGTGCGATCTCGTCTTCGAGGACGTGAACGGCGAGCCGATGGAATGCCCGGAGCCGGATCTCCCCTATGATATCAAGGGAGACGACATCGAGATCAGCGATGAGAACTACGGCACCTTCTATATCGATCTTCCGGAGCATCCGGAGCGCTACGAAGGAAAGCGCATTCATCTCTGCTGTCAGGTCATGCAGAGCAAGGACGCGCCGGCACCGAATGTGATGGTCGCGGGCCGCAGGGCGATGACCTGCTGCGAGGCCGATATCCGCTTCCTGCCGTATCTGTTCATCTACGACAACGCGAGAAGCATCGAGAACCGCGCCTTCATCAATGTGACGGCGACGCTGAAGTGGGAGTACCACGAGGCCTATCAGGAAAAGGGACCGGTGTTCTATGTCAACGACCTGAAGCTCGCGAACCGTCCCGCCGATGAACTGATTTACTTCTGATGCTGCATTTTGCCTTCCCCTCGAGGGAAGGCTTTATCTCTCTGATAAGGATTTGAATATGGGTAAGTATCTCTGGCTCTATATCCTGATCGGCGCAGTACTTCTTGCCGCGCTGATTATCAGCCTGGTCACAGCGAAAAAGAGAAGGCGCGCGCGGCTTCTGGCGAAAATACGCTCTGTTTACGGCCTGGTGCCGAAGCGCGAATACACGGACGAGGAGCTGAAAAAGATCCGCAGCTACTACGAACGCGTCAAGGGCGGGCATTATCATGTGGACGACATCACCTGGAACGATCTTGATATGGACTCGGTGTTCATCGCGATGAACCATACCTTTTCTTCCGCCGGTGAAGAGGTGCTGTACGACCTTCTTCGGGAGCCGGTCTTTGACGAGGAAGAGCTGAAGGAACGCGAACGCGTGACGCAGTACTTCATCGAAAACACGCCGGCCCGGGAGGCGTTCCAGCTTCGCTACGCGGCCATCGGCCGGACCCGGAAGTTTTCGCTTGTGGACTTTGTCGGCCAGTTCCGGAGCCTGGAGCTCAAGAGTGATTTCCATTATGTGATTCACGCATTACTTCTTGTCGTTGGGATTGCGCTGATTTTCTACAATGTCGTTCTCGGAATCATGGTGCTGATCGGCGTCATGATCTACAATATCTACACCTATTACAAGGAGAAGACGGGCGTCGAGCCGTATTATATCTCGCTTGCGGCGATCGCGGCGCTGATTGACGGGGCGGAGGTCATCGGAAACCAGACGATGAAGGAGCTGGACCCGGTGAAGGAGTACATTGCGGATCTCCACGAGCACTGCAAGACGGTGAAGAGCCTGAAGCGGGACATGAAGTGGCTGGGTTCGGGGTCTGTCGCCGGCGCGGGCGGCGATATCGCCCAGCTCATTCTGGACTATCTTCGGATGATTACGCACCTGGATTTCCTGAAGTTCAACCGGATGGTCCGCAAGGTGGTGAATAACGAAGAAGACATCCTTCAGCTGTACCGGACCATGGGATTTCTTGAGGCCATGATCGCGATCGGTTCCTACCGTCAGACCATTCCCTTCTGCTGCACGGCGGAGTTCGTGCCGTCCGAAGGAAAGACGCTGTCGATCAAGGACGAGTACCATCCGCTCTTAAAGGAGCCGGTGGCAAACAGCTTCTCGGAAGACCGTTCGCTTCTTCTTACGGGCTCCAATGCCTCCGGAAAATCCACTTTCCTAAGGACCACGGCGCTGGCGGTTCTGATGGCGCAGACGGTCAATACCATTCACGCGCACAGCTACCGCGGAAACTTCTTCCGGATCTACAGCTCGATGGCGCTTCGCGATGATATCGAGAGCGCGGAAAGCTATTTTATCGTGGAAATCAAGTCCTTAAAGCGCATCATGGACGCAGCCGAACAGGAAGGTGCGCCGGTGCTCGCCTTTGTCGACGAGGTGCTTCGCGGCACCAATACCGTGGAGCGGATCGCGGCGTCCTCCGAGATCCTGAAGGACCTCGCGGGAAAGAATGCGATGCTGGTCACGGCGACGCACGATATCGAGCTCACGGAGCTTCTGAAGGATATTTACTCGAACTATCACTTTGAGGAAGAAGTCGTGGACAACGAAATCCGCTTCAACTATATCCTGCAGAAGGGGAAGGCGACGACGCGGAACGCGATCAAGCTTCTGTCGGTGATGGGCTACGGACAGGATGTGGTATCCGCCGCGGAGAAGACGGCCGAGCGCTTTGTCGAGACCGGCGCGTGGACGCTGTCCTGAAGACGCACGCAAGAAGGAGATCTATGACGATACTGCCAAAGGTTGAACTGTATACGGACGGCGCCTGCTCCGGAAATCCCGGCCCCGGCGGCTACGGGACGATCCTGCGCTACACCGCGCCTTCGGGGCAGGTGTACGAGCGCGAATACTCGGAAGGCTTTCCCGAAACGACCAATAACCGGATGGAACTTCTGGCAGTCTGCATCGGGCTGGAGGCGCTGAACAAACCCTGCGAGGTGGAGGTCATTTCGGACTCCCGCTATGTCTGCGACGCGGTGAACGAGCACTGGCTGGACGGCTGGAAGAGGGCGGATTTCCGAAGGGGAAAGGCGGATGAGGTCAAAAATATTGATCTCTGGGAGCGCCTCGCGGCGGATCTCAAGCCGCACCGCGTCCGTTTCACCTGGGTGAAGGGGCATGCGGGGCATGAATTCAACGAGCGCTGCGACCGCCTGGCGGTTTCGGCTTATCGGAAACTGCAGGACGAGACGGTCCTGCTTTCGTAATCAACCTGCCTTCTGTAAAGCTTCTTGATTAAACCCGCAATCTATGGTATGATATAAAAACACGAAAAATCTTTCTCTTTGACGGAGGATCTACCATGAAGGGAATTATCTTAGCAGGCGGCTCCGGCACGCGTCTGTATCCTTTAACCAAAGTGACGAGCAAACAGCTCCTGCCGATTTATGACAAACCGATGATTTATTATCCGCTTTCCGTACTGATGATGGCGGGAATCCGTGATATTCTGATTATCTCCACACCGGATGACACTCCGCGTTTCGAGGCGCTTCTCGGAGACGGCGGGCAGTTCGGTGTGCATTTGTCCTATGCCGTGCAGCCCTCTCCGGACGGACTCGCGCAGGCCTTCATCATCGGCGAGGAGTTTATCGGAAGCGATCCGGTCGCGATGATTCTCGGTGACAATATTTTCCACGGACACGGACTCAAGAAACGCGTGCAGGCGGCTGCCGGGAAGGAAGTCGGCGCCACGGTCTTCGGCTACTATGTGGACGATCCGGAGCGTTTCGGCATTGTGGAGTTTGACAAGGAAGGAAAGGCGGTTTCCATCGAGGAGAAGCCGGAGCATCCGAAGAGCAACTACTGCGTGACCGGCCTGTACTTCTATGATAATAAGGTCGTGGAATACGCAAAGAACCTGAAGCCTTCGGCGCGCGGCGAGCTGGAAATCACCGACCTGAACCGCATCTATCTGGAAAACGGAGAGCTCTCCGTGGAGCTTCTCGGGCAGGGCTTTACCTGGCTGGATACCGGTACGCATGAATCCCTCGTGGACGCGACCAATTTCGTCAAGACCATCGAGACGCACCAGCACCGAAAGATTGCCTGCATCGAGGAAATCGCCTTCACAAACGGCTGGATGACGAGAGAGCAGCTGGAAGCGGTCTACGAAGTCCACAAGAAGAATCAGTACGGCGCTTACCTGAAAGACATATTAGATGGAAAATATATTGAGTAAACAGTGAGCCAAAATACACATAAAGTCAAATGCTTTTGACTTTTGTGGACTTTGGCGAACGTAGCCAATGAGGAACGGAAGCACGAAGTGCGGGAGTTCCGAATTGGGCGACAGCGGGAGTGCGAAGCACGGAGCTGTCGGTTTACTTGGAAGGGCCGGATGAGGTGTATAAAAACAACAGAAAGGATCCTGTTTCATGAAAATACTGGTTACCGGCGGCGCCGGTTTCATCGGAGGAAATTTTGTTCATTACATGGTGAATAAGTACCCGGAGGACATGATCGTCAACCTGGACCTTCTGACCTACGCGGGCAACCTGGAGACCCTGAAGCCGGTGGAAGATAAGCCGAATTACAAATTTGTGAGAGGCGACATCGCGGACCGCCGCTTTGTATTCGACCTTTTTGAAAAGGAAAAATTCGACGTCGTCATCAACTTCGCGGCGGAGTCCCATGTGGACCGCTCGATCAAGAATCCGGAAATCTTCGTGCAGACGAATGTCCTCGGCACGACAACGCTTCTGGACGCGGCGAACGCGTTCGGCGTGAAGCGTTATCATCAGGTTTCGACGGATGAAGTCTACGGCGATCTGCCGTTAGACCGCCCGGACCTGTTCTTTACCGAAGAGACGCCGCTGCATACCTCGAGCCCGTATTCGTCGTCCAAGGCTTCGGCGGACCTCTTTGTCATGGCTTACCACCGCACCTTCGGGACGCCGGTCACCATTTCACGCTGCTCGAACAACTACGGCCCCTACCAGTTTCCGGAGAAGTTCATCCCGTTAATCATTTCGCGCGCGATGAACGACGAGAAGATCCCGGTTTACGGCGAAGGCCTGAATGTCCGCGACTGGCTGCATGTCTATGACCACTGCGTCGCCATCGACCTGATCGTGAGAAACGGCAAGGTCGGCGAGGTCTACAATGTCGGCGGACACAATGAGCGCACCAACATGCAGATCGTGGAGACGGTGCTTTCGGCGCTCGGCAAGCCGCTGAGCCTGATCGAGCACGTGGCGGACCGCAAGGGCCACGACCGCAGATATGCGATCGATCCCGCGAAGATTACGCGCGAGCTCGGCTGGCAGCCGAAGTACAGCTTCGACACCGGTATTCCGATGACAATCGACTGGTATCTGCAGAACAAGGAGTGGTGGGAGAACATCATTTCCGGCGAATATCAGCAGTATTTTGAGAAAATGTACGGAGACAGGTTATGAGAGTATTTGTGACCGGCGCCGGCGGACAGCTCGGACATGATCTCGTGAATGAGCTTGCAGGGCGCGGCATTGAAGCGGTCGGCTCCGATATCGCGGCCGAGTACAGCGGCATCCAGGACGGAACAGCCGTCACAAAGGCACCCTATGTTCAGCTGGACATTACGGACCGGGAAGCCGTACTTCGGGTCTTTCGGGAAGTGAAGCCGGACGCGGTGATCCACTGTGCGGCCTGGACCGCGGTGGATGCGGCGGAAGATGAGGAAAACCGTGACAAGGTCTACCGGATCAATGCGCTCGGAACCTCCTACATCGCGGAAGCCTGCAGGGAAGCGGACGTTCCGATGCTGTACCTGTCGACGGATTACGTGTTCAACGGAAAAGGGGAGACGCCCTGGGATCCGGACTGCACGGACTACGCGCCGCTTTCGTGGTACGGCCAGACGAAGCTCCTCGGAGAAGAGGCCGTAAGGAAGCTCCTGTCCCGGTATTTCATCGTCCGGATCGCCTGGGTTTTCGGCCTGAACGGCAAGAATTTCGTGAAGACGATGCTCCGCGTCGGGGAAAGCCATCCGGAGGTCCGGGTCGTCATGGATCAGATCGGAACGCCGACTTATACGCCGGATCTCGCGGTTCTGCTCGCGGATATGATCGTGACGGACCGCTACGGAACCTATCACGCGACGAACGAAGGCGGCTACATTTCCTGGTATGATTTCACCTGCGAAATCTACCGGCAGGCAGGCCTTTCCACCCGTGTCATTCCGGTTACGACGGAAGAGTACGGGCTTTCGAAGGCCGCGCGTCCGGAGAATTCAAGACTTGACAGGTCCAAGCTCGTGCGGGCCGGATTCACACCGCTGCCGGACTGGCGCGATGCGCTGTCCCGGTATCTTTCAGAGCTGAAGGCCGGGGAAGAGGCCTGAATGCGTCCGGCAAAGGACTCGGTCTTCATCCTTTCTTCCGGAAGGATGCGGGCCTACCGGATCGTCTGCATCATCCTCGTGCTTCTGTGGATGGGCGTGATCTTCTTCTTTTCCTCGGATAACGGAGAGGAGTCCTCGGCGCTTTCCGGAAAAGTGACGGAATATATCGCGCGCTTTTTCTTCCGGGACTGGTTTACGGCCGCCGATGCCGCCGCGCTTTCGCAGCGCCTCGGAAAGCTGGAGTATCTGGTGCGGAAAGCCGCGCATTTTACGGAGTATCTGATCCTCGGCGGGCTTCTCGCGCTGGTATTCAGCACCATCCGGATGAAGTACAGCGGAAGGATTGTTTTAAGCGTCCTGATCGGAATCCTCTACGCCATGAGCGATGAGTTTCACCAGAGCTTCGTGGCGGGGCGCGCCATGCAGGGCTTCGACGTCCTGATCGATTCAGGGGGCGTAATTTTCGGCGCGATTGTATTTTCGGGCATTTCAGCGATGATCATCATGGATTTCGTGCTGAAGCGTCGCACGCTTCGCCGGTCTTCGGAGGATATTGCTGAGGAACTATAGCACCTGTCCGGTTTCGAGGGGACCGGAACAGAAAACCAACAATATCATGTTATGGGAGGGAATGAACTATGGCAAAATTTGTATGCAGCGTATGCGGATATGTCTATGAAGGCGACGCGCTTCCGGAAGGCTATACCTGCCCGGTCTGCAATGCTCCGGCTTCCAAATTCATCAAGCAGAGCGAAGAGAAGGTCTGGGCTGCGGAGCATGTGGTCGGTGTAGCGTCCGATGCGCCGGAAGACATCAAGAAGGATCTTCGCGACATGTTCAACGGCGAGTGCTCCGAGGTCGGCATGTATCTTGCGATGAGCCGTGTCGCCATTCGTGAAGGCTATCCGGAAGTCGGCGCGTTCTTTGAGAAGGCCGCCATGGAAGAAGCCTGGCACGCAGCACACTTCGCAGAGCTTCTCGGCGAAGTCGTGACCGACAGCACCAAGAAGAACCTTGAGCTTCGCGCGGACGCCGAGTACGGCGCAACCCAGGGAAGAGCAGACCTTGCGAAGCGCGCAAAGGCCCTGAACCTCGACGCCATCCACGACATCGTGCATGAAATCGGTAGGGACGAGGCAAGACACGGGAAAGGCTTTGCAGGCCTGCTGAAGAGATACTTTGGCTGAGCTGAAAATGGCTTAAATCACGCGTTTTGAAGGAGTGGGAGAGATCCTGCTCCTTTTCCGTCTTTTCTGAAAAAGC
>CAMPAR010000087.1 GCA_946632055.1 uncultured Lachnospiraceae bacterium | reverse complement strand
ACCGGCTTGAGGAATACGAAGGCTATTCCTGGACCGCCCACGGCCGCTATCCGACGAACACCCCCGGCTGGTGGGGCGGCGCGCATCCTTTTACCCTGCTGGACTATTCTATCGTCCACAACGGCGAAATTTCCTCCTACGACGCGAACCGCCGCTTTATCGAAATGTTCGGCTACAAGTGCACACTGCAGACGGATACCGAGGTCATCACCTATATCATGGATTATCTCGTGCGCCGTCAGGGCCTGACACTCCGGGAGGCGGCGAGCGTGATCGCGGCGCCCTTCTGGTCGACGATCGCCGGGGAGAAAAACGAAGAGGACCGGAAGCGCCACACCTACCTCCGGACGGTCTTCCCGAGTCTTCTCGTGACCGGGCCCTTCTCGATCGTGCTCGGCTTTACCGGCGGCATTATGGCGCTGAACGACCGTCTCAAGCTGCGCTCGATGGTCGTCGGTGAAAAGGAGGATCTCGTCTTTGTCGCCAGCGAGGAGGCCGCCATCCGTACAATGGAGCCGGATGCGGAAAACATTTACGGGCCGTCGGGCGGCGAACCGGTGATTATTCGGGTGAAAGAAGGTGCATACTAATGGGAGTGGAATTCATTTATCCTGAATTTGAAGTAGTCCGGAACGAATCCCGCTGCATAAAATGCCGCGTCTGCGAGCGGCAGTGCGCAAATGAGGTTCACGCCTTCAGTCTGGAACGCGGCATCATGATGAGCGATGAAGCGAAATGCGTCAACTGCCAGCGCTGCGTGTCGCTGTGTCCGACCCGCGCGCTGAAAATCATGAAATCTGACTGCACGCTCCGGGAAAACGCGAACTGGCAGAATGACACGATCCGGGAAATCTATAAACAGGCTTCGTCGGGCGGCGTGCTGCTCTCATCCATGGGCAATCCGAAGCCGCTGCCGGTCTACTGGGACAAAATCCTGATCAATGCTTCGCAGGTTACGAATCCGCCGATCGACCCCTTAAGGGAACCGATGGAGACACAGGTTTCCCTTGGGAAAAAACCGGACCGAATTACCAGGGATACGGACGGAAAACTGGTCTGCGATCTTCCGCCGCAGATCCGTCTCTCAATGCCGGTAATGTTCTCCGCCATGAGCTACGGCTCGATCAGCTACAACGCCCACGCTTCGCTTGCAAGGGCGGCGACATCGCTCGGAACGCTTTACAATACCGGCGAAGGCGGACTCCACGAGGATTTCTATCAGTACGGGGCGAATACGATTGTACAGGTCGCGAGCGGCCGTTTCGGTGTCCATGAAGATTATCTAGAGGCCGGTGCCGCTATTGAGATCAAAATGGGCCAGGGTGCGAAGCCGGGCATCGGCGGTCATCTTCCGGGCGCCAAGATCGTCGGCGACGTGTCAAGAACCCGGATGATCCCGGAAGGCTCCGACGCAATCTCGCCCGCGCCGCACCATGATATTTATTCGATCGAAGACCTGCGCCAGCTCGTTTTCTCACTGAAGGAAGCGACGGAATACCGGAAACCGGTCATCGTCAAAGTAGCGGCCGTCCACAACATCGCCGCGATCGCCTCGGGCATCGCCCGCTCCGGTGCGGACATCATCGCAATCGACGGCTTCCGCGGCGGTACGGGTGCGGCACCGACCAGGATCCGGGACAACGTTGGGATTCCGATCGAGCTTGCGCTTGCGGCTGTCGACCAGCGGCTCCGCGACGAAGGCATCCGAAACCAGGTCTCCCTGGTCGCCGGCGGCTCGATCCGCAGCGCCTCCGACGTCGTGAAGGCCGTCGCGCTCGGGGCCGACGCCTGCTATATCGCAACCGCCGCGCTGCTTGCGCTGGGCTGCCATCTCTGCCGCACCTGTCAGACGGGCAGGTGCAACTGGGGCATTGCGACCCAGCGGCCGGATCTCGTGAAGCGCCTGAATCCTGACATCGGCTCAGAACGTCTCGTAAACCTCATGACCGCATGGCGGCATGAAATCATGGAAATCATGGGCGGTATGGGCATCAATTCGATTGAAGCCTTACGCGGCAACCGGCTGATGCTCCGGGGCGTCGGCCTGACGGAAAAAGAGCTTCAGATCCTCGGGATCTCACATGCGGGAGAATAATACGATGAAACGTGTCTATGTCAATGAAGAATGGTGTCTCGGCTGCCACCTGTGTGAATACAACTGCGCCTTCGCGAACTCCGGCCTCGATGATATGGTGCTGGCGCTGAAGGACAAACCGATCTTCCCTCGCATCCACGTCGAGGGAGATGAGCGGATTTCCTACGCGGTCTCCTGCCGGCACTGCGAGGATCCGATCTGTGTCAGAAGTTGCATCGCGGGTGCGCTTTCAAAAGAAAACGGCGTGATCCGCATCGATCAGAGCCGCTGCGTCGGATGCCTGACCTGCGTGCTCGTCTGCCCCTATGGCGCACTGGCGCCGAACGCGGACGGCGTCATGCAGAAATGCGAGCTCTGTCTGCAGAATTCCTGCGGGGAACCCGCCTGCGTCAGAGGCTGTCCGAACCGGGCAATCGTATATGAGGAAAGGGAGGCTGCGGTATGAAGCACTATGTGATTATCGGGAACGGCATCGCGGCAGCAGGATGCATAGAGGGCATCAGGAGCGTCGACTGTGCAGGCGAAATTACGGTCATTTCAGAGGAAAAGCACGCTGTATACTGCCGCCCGCTCATTTCATACTATCTGGAAGGAAAGACCGACCTGAAGCGCATGAAGTACCGGGGCGAGGATTTCTATGGAAAGACCGGCTGCAAAGTCTTGTACGGACAAAAGGCGGTAAAAATTCTATCTGAAACAAAGGCAGTCGAGATTTCGAACGGGACTTTAATCCCCTATGACGAGCTTCTGATCGCTGCGGGTTCCTCTCCTTTCGTGCCCCGTTTTGAGGGTCTGGACACGGTCAGGGAAAAATATTCCTTCATGACCGTTGACGACGCCCTGGCGCTTGAACAGGCGATTACAAAAGACAGCCGCGTTCTGATCATCGGTGCGGGTCTCATCGGCCTGAAATGCGCGGAGGGTATTCTGGAGCGTGCAGGCTCCGTCACCGTCTGCGATCTCGCGGATCGCGTGCTCTCGAGTATCCTGGATTCGGAATGCGCCGCAATGATGCAGAAGCATCTGGAAGCGCAGGGAATGCGTTTTCACTTAAGCGACAGCGCAGCGCGCTTCGAAGGGAATACCGCCCATATGCAGAGCGGCAAAGACGTGGAATTTGACGTGCTGGTCCTTGCGGTCGGCGTAAGGGCAAACAGCCAGATCTTCAGGGACTGCGGCGGCGAGGTCAACCGGGGCGTTCTGGTGGACGAGACCATGCAGAGCTCGATCCCGGACATCTACGCGGCAGGCGACTGTGCGGAAGGACCGGACCTCTCAACAGGCGGGAAGCGTGTCCTCGCCATCCTGCCAAATGCCTATATGCAGGGCCATGCGGCCGGCATCAACATGGCGGGCGGTTCAGAGCGCTTCGACAAGGGGATTCCCATGAACTCCATCGGATTCTTCGGTCTGCACGCGATGACTGCAGGCGCCTACGACGGCGAGCTTTACGAGGAAAAGACCGATCACTCGCTGAAGCGGCTTTTTGTAAAAGATGGTTATCTTCGCGGCTTCATCCTGATCGGCTGCGGCGAACGGGCGGGAATCTACACTTCCCTGATACGCGAACAGCTTCCGCTTTCCGAAGTCAATTTCGAACTGCTCAGAAAAACAGCGACGACAGCTTCTTTTTCTGCCGAAATGCGTGGAAAAATATTTGGAGGAGTGATATAATGCAAAACCGGAAAGCGGCGTCGGCGCGGTGTTTTGCTCAGATATATGGAGGAAACGATGTACAGAATTAATGCCGAAGGGCTTGACCACAGGACACTGAATGAAGCGATCCGCAGCGCGGCAGGCGGCTGCACCGTCGAAAACTGCTGCGGACAGCGCTTCATCGCGGCCGGTATGTCTGAGGAGAATCTGGTGCTTCACGGAACGCCCGGAAACGCGCTCGGAGCCTACCTAAACGGCGGGATGCTGACCGTTACAGGCAACGCGCAGGACGCGGTCGGCGATACGATGAACGCCGGCACGATCGTGATCCACGGAAGCATCGGAGATGCCGCAGGCTACGCTATGCGCGGCGGAAAGATCTATGTCCGCGGGGATGCGGGCTACCGTGCGGGCATTCATATGAAGGCCTACGAGGACCGGATTCCGCTGATGATCATCGGCGGGAAAGCCGGAAGCTTCCTCGGCGAATATCAGGCAGGCGGCGTGATTATCGTGCTGAACCTGGACGCGCCGGAGGAGAAGTGCGTGGGCTTCTTCCCCTGCACGGGCATGCACGGCGGGAAGATGTTCCTGCGCTCCGACTGCAGGGATGTGACTTTCCCCGAGCAGGTGACGGCCCGTCCCGCTTCGGAAGAGGACCTTCGGGAAATCCGCGCCCATATTGTGGAATACTGCGGCTTCTTCGGGCTCGATCCGGAAGAGGTGCTCGCGGCGCCCTTCACGGTCGTCACGCCGGACAGCCGGAATCCCTACCGGCAGATGTATGTGGCAAATTAGATTTTTTTGAGGAGGAACCCCTATGAAATACACAAAGGAAGAGGTGCTTCAGTATGCTGCGGAGGAGGACGTCAAGTTTATCCGCCTGACCTTCTGCGACGTGTTTGGAAAGCAGAAAAACATTGCCATCATGCCGCACGAGCTGCCCCGGGCGTTCTCGCAGGGAATTTCCTTTGACGCCTCCGCGATCAAAGGCTTCGGAGACGAAACGGAGAGCGATCTTCTCCTCCACCCCGAGCCCGAAACGCTGATGCCGCTTCCCTGGCGGCCTGAACACGGCCGCGTCGTGCAGATGTTTTCCGCCATCGCGCGCCCGGACGGAAGTCCCTTCTCCTGCGACACGAGAAGCCTGCTGAAAAAGGCAATTGAAGAAGCAAAGGAACAGGGCCTTAGCTTTACCTTCGGCGCCGAGCAGGAATTCTATCTTTTCCTGCAGGACGAGAACGGAAAGCCGACCCGGATTCCGAGCGATGAAGCGGGCTACATGGATATTGCGCCCGAAGACCGCGGCGAGAACATCCGCCGGGAAATCTGCCTGACCCTCGAGCAGATGGGCATCTATCCTGAAAGCTCCCACCATGAGGAAGGCCCCGGCCAGAATGAAATCGACTTCCGCTACGCAGACGCGCTCTCTTCCGCCGATCACGCGCTGACCTTCCAGCGCGTCGTCAAAACCGTGGCGCACCGGAACGGCCTCTTCGCGGACTTTTCCCCGAAGCCGCTCGGGGACACACCCGGAAACGGCTTCCACATCAATATGTCTCTCCGGGACCTGAAGGATCCGTCGCTCTTCTCGTATATGATTGCGGGACTGTTAAAGCACGCGCCGGCGATGACCGCCTTCCTCAACCCGACAGAAGCCTCCTATAAGAGACTCGGGCACGACAAGGCACCGGCCTATGTCTCATGGTCGCCCGAAAACCGCTCGCAGCTCATCCGCATCCCGGCCGCTGTCGGCGAATACCGCCGCGCGGAGCTTCGTTCTCCGGACCCCTCCGCCAATCCGTACCTCGCCTACACGCTGATGATCTACGCCGGCCTTGACGGCATCCGGAACCGGCTTACTCTTCCGGAGCCCTCGAACCTCAACCTGTTCACGGCTCCGAAGGAAGTTCTGGAAGGCTTTGAAAAGCTCCCGGACAGCTTTGAAAAAGCCTGCCGTCTGGCCGCCGAAAGCAGCTTCATCCGAAGCCACGTACCGTCTGAAATCCTGTCTATCTACTGCGGCACCGATGTCTGACCCCACACAGGAAAGAAGGAAGCCTTTATGAGCCTGAAAGAGCGCGTATACAGCGTCCTCGTTGTATCCGCGGCCGAAAAACTGAATACCGCGCTCTCGGAGCTCCTGCCGGAACTGCATTACCAGCCGGTCCGGACGGTTCCGGGCATTTCCGCGGCGAAGCGCGCTTTCTCCCAGCGAAGCTATGATTTCGTGCTCATCAATTCGCCGCTCCCGGACGATTCGGGCGTCCGCTTCGCGATCGATATCGGCTCCTCGAGAGATACCGTCGTCCTCCTGCTCGTCCGCGCGGAGAACTACGACGACGTCCGCGAAAGAGTCTCGGAGCACGGCGTCTTTACCCTGCAGAAGCCCTTCTCCCGCCCGATGATCCTGACCGCGCTCGACTGGATGGCCAGCGCGCGCGAGCGCCTCAGGATGATGGAGAAATCCACGCTCTCCTTCGAAGAAAAGATGGAGGAAATCCGCCTTGTAAACCGCGCCAAGTGGCTGCTGATCTCCGCCCTTTCGATGGACGAACCGCAGGCCCACCGCTATATTGAAAAGCAGGCGATGGACCGCTGCGTATCACGAAGAGAAATCGCGGAGGAAATCATAGAGACCTATCATCCGGCTTACTGATTCAGCCCGTCGAGCGCCTTTAAAAAGTCCCTGTACTGCTTCGGAAAATTGTTGCTTCCGGTGGCATAAATACGGGTCTCTCCGTTCACAGTGCCGCTCATCGTGAACTGCTTTCCGTCCAGAACACCCTTCGGATTGCTTCCTGTAAATCCGTTCCAGTTTCCGACCTTGTAGGTTTTCAGAAGCTCCAGAAGCTCTTTGTAAAAATCCTCGCCGCCCTCCACGCGGAAACGGACATATTCTTCCCGGTCCGCGCCGTCCTTGTATTTCCACGATCCGGAGTACAGCGTAAGTCTCGCGCCGTCTTCCGTTCTTAAAAGTTCATACTCGTCCGTAAAGCCCCGCGAACCCGATTCTGAAATCGTGATGCTGGTAAAGTCCTCGATTTTCACCGCCTTTCGCTTCCCGCAGGAAGTGAGACCTGCAGCAATTGACAACAGCGACATTATAAGCACCGCCTTTCTGATAAATGCATAATGATCGGCCATTCCAGTCCTCCTCTCATCTGTATTCACAATCCGCCAGATGGTCATTTACGATCCCGATCGACTGCAGGAAGGAGTAAGTGATGACCGGACCGACAAAGCCGATCCCGCGTTTTTTCATGTCCTTACTCATGGCAACGGAGACCTCCGAAACGGTCGGAATCTCCGCCGGCGTCTTCCAATGCCCGTCGATCCGCCTGCCCTCCGTAAAGCTCCACAGATACGCGTCAAAGGAGCCGAACTCCTCCTGAATCTGCTTCACGATCCTTGCATTCTTCCTGACGCTGAAGATCTTGTTCCGGTTCCGGATGATTCCGGGATTCCGGCACTGGGCCTCCAGCTCCTCATCCGTCATCGCCGCGCATTCGTCGATCAGAAACCCGTGAAACGCGGCGCAGTAGGCCGCTCTCTTGTGCATGATGATCTGCCAGGAAAGGCCAACGCTCGCTCCTTCAAGGCACAGCATCTGAAACTCGAAGTTATCGTCGTGATTCACCCTGCACCATTCATGATCGTGGTAATCCTCGAGGATCGGATCCCCCTGATACCAGTTTCTGCATTCGCTCATCGAAATCACCCCGTCTCTTCTTAGCGGCGGCTCACGCTCCGGTTTTTCATCGCCTCCACAAAAATCTTCTGACAGCGGTTCATAAAACGCCCAAGTTCCTTATAAGAATTCACCTCCGCCGCTGAAAGGAAGTCCGCGAAGACCTCGCGCCGAAAGGCAAGACGCGCCTCCTCGGCGGATAGCCCCGGGTAGACCCGCAGAATCACATAGTACCCGGAGTCCTCCTCCCGGTCCCGGAAGACGAGAAACGCGTGAAGACAATCAGGATCCTTCTTCGCCTCCTCCAGCATCGGCCCGTAAAGCTGTCCGTCGCTTCCGTCGGAAAGCTCGAATTTCAGCTCCTCCTCGCTGCTGCCCGGAAACTTTCCGGGGTCCGCCTGATAAAAGTACCGACCGTCCAGAAAGACCAGCTCTCCCTCGCAGTCGAAGCCGGAATACCCAATGTTGTTGTAGTAGAGCGCCGTGGAAAGAAGGGTCGAGCGGATCTTGTCCTCAATGACAAAATCCGCGAGCTCCCGAGGGCTCCGTTCCTTTCGCGTCCACTGCCGCTCCTCCTCCGTAAAGCCGAGAAGCACCGGATGCTCGCAGCGCTCCGGCCATTCTCCGTATTCTTCCGCGATTCGAAACGCGGAAGCCGCAATATTCTCCACGTAAGTTCCTGTAGATTTCGTCATCGATATCCTTCCTGTTCTGTCATTCTGTTTCTATTATACAAAAAAGTTCCGCACTTTTAAACAGGAAATTTTACCGATGAATACAAAGAAGAGCTCTCTTGGTTAGTTATATCTAACTTTCTGCTTGACAAATCCTTCCCCCGCGTATATAATGTGCCTGTAAGTTAGTTATAGCTAACTTATATCAATCATAAACATCTGGAGGATCGCATATGTACGTAGTATACTGGTCAGGCACCGGCAACACCGAAGCGATGGCGAATGCCGGCAGACAGGGGGACGGTTCTTTTGTCTTAGCTAAGACAAAAGAACCGTCCCCCTGTCTGTTCCCCTGTCCGACCCCTGTCTGATGTTTTATTTGCGGCCGGATTGCACAGAACCGCCTTGACAAGCACCCGCCTTTGGCTTAG
>CAMPAR010000086.1 GCA_946632055.1 uncultured Lachnospiraceae bacterium | reverse complement strand
CTTTTCCTGCATGATCAGCTTTTGCATCGGGTCTTCCTCCCCGTAATACGAGACGAGCTCAAATCGATTGGCGCCAAGGTCCGAGAATTTCGTCTCATAGACATAAAAAACTTCATCGGCGGCCTCCACGCGCCAGGTATTCGTGATATCGGTCTCTTTCAGCCAGGGAATGGAGACCGGTTTTTCCGGCAGCTCCTCCGTAATCCCGGCGTCCCGGATTCCATACTCTTCGCGTATATATTTTTTTACATCCCTCGCACTGTATTTGTGGTCCTTCGTCCCGCCGTAGACAGCGCCGATCATCAGTATGATTACGATGCTCATGGTCAGAAACAGGCCGCCGATCATGGCGAGAAGGATCAGAAACACTTTCTTCATCTTTGCTTCCTCCATGTCCCGGGACTCATTCCGCAGGCTTTCTTTCTGAAGTGCAATCACCAAAAAGCGGCAAAAAGCCGCAGACAACAGGGACAGTCAGATCTGATGCAAAGATCTTATCATGCCCTGCTGTCTGCGGCAAGTGTCTCAAACTACTATAGTCTTTATTGCCCGGCGTTCATTGTTCTTTAAGCAGTTTCTTCAGGTACTTCACCATGCCGGTCTCAAGCCCCGCTTCGCCGAACGCCCAGCGGTTCTCGAGAGACTTCAGGAAACGCGCGCGCATGGCAGCGCGGTCCTGATCGTCCGCGGCATACTCCTCCGCACTCATCGGTGCAGACCAGCTTCTCGCGATCGGGGCATCGGTCTTCTGCAGGGTATGCCAGTCGCCGGGGGTATCCTCTCCCGCAAGCCTTGACTCCGCAAAGTCGAGAAGCACCTTCCAGTCCGACAGATTCAGCGCGTGTCCGCCCTCCCGGAAATGAATCGCGCAGTCCTTCTCAGCTCCGAGGAAGCGGTACACCTCCGAAACCGCGCTCCAGGAAGCCACAGTTCCGTAAGGATTCGCCCAGGTATCGTCCAGTCCTTCCAGAATGAGAAGCGGACGGGGCGCGATCACGGAGCCGATGAAGTTCGCATCGAAGCGAAGCTCATTCTCCCGTGCGTGCGCGCTTGGTTCGTCCGCACCGTAGGCCTGAAGTGCGGGCAGGAACCAATGCGGGAAATTGTCCTTCAGCATACTCCCCAAAGTCTCCACGGCGCCGGTTTCCGATCCGAAGCGCGATCCCCACGCGCGAAGACTTCCCATGCCGCCGCAGCCCGAGCCGGCCGCGATTACGACCGACGCGCGCTCCTCGTAAACCGCGCAGGCAAGCGCCGCCTTTCCGTAACGGGAATGCCCCGCGACCGTGAATTCTTTCGTGCTGATGAAGTCCGTCATCTCCAGGAAATCCATGACTCGCGAGAGAAGCCAGCCCCACATCGCGATCGCACGGAAGCTGTACTCTGGATAGGCCTGATGAAGCGTCCCCTTCTCAAAGTTCGGCTCATCCGGCGCCGCGTCGTCCGTCAGGGGCGTCGCGATCAGGAACCCGCGCGACACGGCCATTTTCGCGATTTCTTCGTCGACATAGCCGCCGCAGAAGACAATCGGCTTCGCAGTCCCTTCCTTCGGCCGGATCACCGCAGTCTTTTCGTGCACGCTCTCCTCCGGTCCGAAGGAGAGATCATAAACCTCAAATAGCGCTGTTCCGCCCCAGAGCTCCTTCTCGAATTCCTTCTCTGCCTGCACATTCCCGGGAGATGGCGGAAGCTCCCCGTAGAAATCCTCCGTCAGGATCTTCCGAAGATACCTGCGCTGCTTTTCCCAGTCTTCCTTCGGGACCGGCTCTCCCTGTTCATTCAGAAATGGATTCGGTAATTCCCACATCGCTTTTTTCCTCCTGTCACTGTCATAAATATGATTTTTCGCCGCATATGGCTTTTTCATATGAATTATCGCCATTCTATCGGGAAATGTCTGAAATTGCAAGTACTTGTTCGTCATCGGGGACAGGTTCCGAATGACTAAAATAGTCACCCGGGGACAGGTTCCGAATGACTAATTTAGTCATTCGGAACCTGTCCCCATAGCCTGCCGTCCCGGACAGCGCAGAAAAAGTCCTTGCCACGCAGCCCCTTCCTGTGTTACAATAAGCAGAATGAATCTATTAAGAATTTGAGGTATCACCTATGGCTAAAACCATCCTGACCGGTGACAGACCCACCGGCAAATTACATATCGGACACTATGTCGGGTCGCTGAGGCGCCGCGTGGAGCTTCAGAACTCCGGCGAATTCGACAAAATCTTCATCATGATCGCCGACGCGCAGGCGCTGACCGACAATTTCGAGAACCCGGAGAAGGTTCGCCAGAATATCATCGAGGTCGCCTTGGACTATCTCTCCGTCGGCCTTGATCCGAAGATTTCGACGCTCTTTATCCAGTCGCAGATCCCGGAGCTTACGGAGCTCTCCTTCTACTACATGAACCTCGTGACGGTTTCCCGGCTGCAGCGGAATCCCACCGTCAAGTCCGAGATCCAGATGCGGAACTTCGAAGCCTCGATCCCGGTCGGATTCTTCACCTATCCGATCAGCCAGGCGGCGGACATCACGCTCTTCAAGGGCAACGTTGTCCCGGTCGGCGAGGACCAGGAGCCGATGATCGAGCAGACGAGGGAAATTGTCCGGAAGTTCAACAGCGTCTACAACACCGACGTGCTCATCGAGCCGGAAATCCTGCTCCCGGACAACAAGGCCTGCATGCGCCTTCCCGGCACGGACGGCAAAGCGAAGATGTCAAAGTCTCTCGGAAACTGCATCTATCTCTCCGATCCCGAGGAAGAGGTCCGTCAGAAGGTCATGTCCATGTATACCGACCCGCTGCACCTCAAGGTCTCCGATCCCGGGCATCTCGAGGGCAACACGGTCTTCACCTACCTCGACGCCTTCTGC
The DNA here is from genome assembly GCA_946632055.1 of uncultured Lachnospiraceae bacterium. Lineage (GTDB taxonomy): Bacteria > Bacillota > Clostridia > Lachnospirales > Lachnospiraceae > UBA1267. The sequence goes on along the minus strand of CAMPAR010000086.1, from coordinate 5,858 downwards.
AGGCCGGAGCATTTCGCGGAATACCTGCCGGACTATCAGAACCTCGACGAACTCAAGGCGCATTATCAGCGCGGGGGCCTCGGGGACGTGAAGGTCAAGAAATTTCTCTTCGCCGTCATGCAGGAAGAGCTCGCTCCGATCCGCGCCCGCAGAAAAGAGTGGGAAAAGGATATCCCGGCGGTTTATGAGATTCTGAGGAAGGGCTGTGAGGAAGCCCGCGCCGTCGGCCAGGAAACCCTTGCCGAGGTGAAGGACGCAATGAAGATCAACTACTTCTCGGACGCGGAGCTGATCCGCACCCAGCAGGAAAAATATAACGGATAGGTTCCGACGGACCAAGTCAGTATAATGGGGACAGATTCCGATGAAGGAACTTGTCCCCGTATGACGATTTTAGTCATTTGGAACCTGTCCCCATTCGCGGATCGTATGGAAGAGGTCGCGGCCGAGCTTCTGCAGCTTCATGCGCTCGTTCATGCCGCCAGCCGTCGCCGTGAAGAAATAGTCGGCCATCAGTTTTTTGCGGGTCTCGTAGACGCCGCGCGCCTTCTGTTCGAGCACGAACTGATAGCGGTCGTAAGCCGTATTGACGGCGCTTTCCCAGGAGAGATAGATCTCGTCCATCGCATTCCGGCCGATTTCATGCAGATGCGGAAGATCCCCTGAAATTTTCTTCAGGAGCGCCGCCATCGATTCCGCGCTCTCGTCGATCAGGAAGCCGTTCCGGCCGTCCGTGATTCCTTCCGCCGCGCAGGATCCTCTCACGAGGACGCTTGCAAGCCCCGTCGCCGCCGCTTCTCTCACGACCAGCCCATTCGTATCATAGGTTGACGGGAAGAGGAACAGGTCCGCCCGGGTATTCCAGGCGCGAAGCTCGTCCCGGTCATAGACAGGACCCTTGAAAATGCATTTCCCCGAAAGACCGAGGTCCCCGGCTTTTCGTTCCATCTTCTCCTGATCCGCCCCTTTTCCGATAAAAACCATCCTGAAATCCTGCCCGGATTCCATCAGGATTTTCAGCGCGTCCAGAATCATCGGAATACCCTTATAGGTCATGATCCGCCCGACAAAGAGGAATACCGGGATTCCCTCCGGGAGATCCGCGCCCTCCGTCACCTTCGAGACGGTCTCGCCGTCCACCCGGCCCTTCGCGAAATCCACCCCGTTGTCCATAACGATCCAGTCGCCCCGATACCCGAGCGCTTCCAGGCTTTCGCCCGCGCCCCTGGAGACGGCCCAGACCTCGTCACAGGCCTCGCAGCTCGCGACAAGCGCCCGGATGCCCTCCTCCGCAACCGCCTTCAGCTTCACCGCGCGTTCGATTTCGATCTCGTACTTCGTGTGGTAGGTCAGGATCAGCGGCGCGTCCGTCTGCTCCCGAAGGAGCCGCCCCAGGATCGTCGAGCTCGCCGGGCAATGCGAATGAATGATATCCGGCCGAAAATCGGAAAGCGCCGTAAAGGCTTTCTCTGTAAAGGGATTTCCGGCGCGGTATCCGCCCACCGCACCGCCGATATCCAGGCTCGGATAGGCGACCACCGGATAATCGTAGCCGGAGTAGTCGGCGTCGGGATATTTCGGCGTCCCGACAATCACGGAGGAGCCGTGATTTGCCGGCAGATACTTCGCGTAATTCAAGACGACATTCGCCACGCCGTCAATGACGGGCGGAAACGAGTCGTTCAGCAAACAGACATTCATACTCCTATACCCCTGAAACTCAGCGCTTACAACATTCCCGCAAACTCCGTCATGATGTCCGGAATGGCGATATTCTGCGGACAGATGCCCTGGCAGGCGCCGCAGCCGATGCAGCGTCTCGGATCCAGGGACGGATCACATTCATCCGGATCGTATTTCGCCGAATTCTCTCCGTTCTTCACGGCGTTGTAGGCCGCGATGATCTTCGGGATCTCGAGCTCCATCGGACAGCCCTCCGTGCAGTAGCGGCAGGCCGTGCAGGGCACCCAGGAAAGCATGGAATCCGCCACGGTAAAGAGGAGCTCTGCTTCTTCCTTCGTCACCGGGTCCGGCTCCTGATAGGTCTCGATGTTTTCCACGAGCTGCTCCATGGACGACATGCCGGAAAGCGTCACCGCGACCCCCGGAAGCGCCTGCAGGAAGCGAAGCGCCCAGCGCGCCGCGGAATCCTCCGGCCGCACCGTCCGAAGCTTCTTCATCTCCTCCTCCGGAAGGCTCGCGAGCCGTCCGCCGCGCACGCCCTCCATCACGACGACCTTCAGGCCGTGCTTCACGATCACATCATATTTCGCCCGCGCGTCCTGCAGCTTCCAGTCGAGATAATTCAGCTGAATCTGCACAAATTCGAAGACGCCCTCGTGCTTCGTGAGGAAGTCATCGATCGTCGCAGCCGAGACCGCGTGCGAGCTGAAGCCCAGATGCCGGATCCTTCCGAGCTCCTTCTGTTTCTTCAGATAGCCGATGATATCGAGCTCCTCGTCGTCGTACATCGGCAGGCTGTTCTCGCACAGATTGTGGAGAAGATAGAAGTCAAAATACTCCACCTGACATTTCTTCAGCTGCTCCTCAAAGACGCCCGGAACCGTGGAATCCGGCCATCCGGCGAGTCCTGAGGTGAATCCGACCACGCCGCCTTCCTTCTTGACCATCATGTGGCCCGGGAATTTGGACGCCAGATAGAAGCTCTCCCGCGGATATTTCTTCAGCGCCTCACCGATAAACAGCTCGGATTCGCCGCCGTGATAGCGATAGGCTGTATCATAATAATTGATTCCGTGCGCCATCGCATAGTCGATCATTTCCTCCGCCCTCTTCCGGTCGATCTTTTCGTTCTCTCCTTCGACCTTCGGAAGCCGCATGTTTCCCATCCCGAGCGCTGATATCTTCAGCCCTGCCATTTCGTTGTAATACATAAAGATTCCCTCCGTCGAGCCGTAAAATGTTACATCCATTTTAGCATCAACGGAGGGATTTGTCATCCTGTTTTTCCCGGAATGCAGTCGGGAAATGCTCTTACTTTTTCAGTCCTTTGTAGTGATAGCCCTTTCCTTCCACGGCTTCCTTCATGCTCTTTTCGGGAACCTCGGCCGAGAATTTCACCTGCACCGTTCCCGCGTTGAAATCCGCCGCGGCTTCCTCGATTCCCGGGATCGCCTCCAGCGCTTTCTTTACGGTCATTTCGCAGTGCGGGCACATCATGCCCTTCACCTTCAGCGTCTTTTCAAATAGTATTTCACCCGAGGCGCTTTCTGCACTGCCCGCTTCCGCAAGCGCCTTTTTCGGCGTATAGGTGAATCCGGACAGGTCCGCCGGGCGGCGCATTTTCCGGTCGGATGAAGTCTTTTTCAGATCGAAGAGGTTCAGGCGCAGCGCGTTCATGCAGACGGTAAAGCTGGAAAGCGCCATCGCCGCCGCTCCGATCATCGGGCTCATCTGGATTTTGAACAGTCCCGCGGCCAGCGGAATGCAGATCAGGTTGTAGAAGAAGGCCCAGAACAGGTTCTCGTGAATATTCAGCAGGCTTCTTCTGGAGAGCCGCACCGCGGCGGCCACGTCCGAAAGCGTCGAATTCATGAGGACGATATCCGCGCTGTCGATCGCGACGTCCGTTCCGGCGCCGATCGCGAGCCCGACATCCGCTGCCGTGAGGGCTGGCGCGTCATTGATGCCGTCGCCGACCATGGCGGTCTTCCCGAATTTCTGAAGCTCGCGGACGGCTTCTTCCTTTTCGTCGGGCAGAATTCCGGCGATACAGCGGCTGACCCCGGCCTCCCGTCCGATCGCCTGCGCGGTCCGCTCATTATCCCCGGTCAGCATGACGACCTCGATCCCCAGGTTTTTCAGCTGGCAGATCGCTTCCGCAGAGTCCGGCTTCAGCACGTCCGCGACCGCAATGATTCCGAGGAAGTCTCCGTCCTTTTCAAAGAACAGCGGCGTTTTCCCGGCCTCCGAGAGCTGTTCCGCCTGCTTTTCAAAGCGCTCCGACACCTCCGTAAAGCGGCGGACGAAACTGAAGTTTCCGCCGTGCATCGTCTGGCCGGACACCTTCGCCGAAAGACCGTTTCCGGGCGCCGCGTGAAAGTCCGAATTCGGGAGAAGCTGCAGCTTCCGATCCGCCGCTGCCTCCGAAACCGCCTTCGCAAGCGGATGCTCGGATTTTTCCTCCAGAGACGCCGCCTGCAGGAGAAGCTCCTGTTCCGACACCCCTTCCGCCGGAAGAAGATCCGTCATCTTCGGCTTGCCCTCGGTGATCGTGCCGGTCTTGTCGAGAACGACGATCTGCGTTCTTCCGAGAAGCTCCAGCGATTCACCGGTTTTAAAAAGGATTCCGTTCCGGGCGCCGAGTCCGTTTCCGACCATGATCGCCACGGGCGTCGCGAGTCCCAGCGCGCAGGGGCAGGAAATTACAAGGACGGAAATTGCGCGCTCCAGAGAAAAGGCAAGGTCCTTGTGGCCGAATACCAGCCATCCGAGGAGCACGAGAAGCGCAATCCCGATGACCGCAGGAACAAATACGCCGGAAACCCGGTCCGCTATCCGTGCGATCGGGGCCTTGGTCGCCGCCGCGTCCGAAACCATCTGAATGATTTTGGAGAGCGTCGTATCCTCTCCGACGCGCGTCGCCCGGCAGCGAAGATAGCCCGAGGTGTTGATCGTTGCCGCACTGACCGTGCTGCCCGGCTCCTTATCGACGGGAACGGATTCTCCGGTGAGCGCCGACTCGTTGACCGCGCTCTCGCCCTCCAGCACGACGCCGTCCACAGGGACCGATTCTCCGGGCCGGACCGCGAAGATATCGCCGGCCGCCACCTCGTCGATGCCGACCTCCACTTCCTCGCCGTCCCGCACGAGAACCGCGGTTTTCGGCGCCAGCTTCATCAGGCCCTTCAGCGCGTCCGTCGTGCGGCCCTTTGACATCGCTTCGAGCATTTTTCCGACCGTAATCAGCGCCGGAATCATGGCCGCGGATTCAAAATACAGCTCATTATGGTAGACCGGCATGAGGTCCATGGAGGACGCGCCTTCTGTCACCATGCCGCACATCTTATAAATCACGAACAGGCTCCATCCGAAGGATACGGAGGAGCCGAGCGCCACTAAGGTGTCCATGTTCGGAGCGCCGTGAAGAAGCGATCTGAAGCCGCTCGTGAAGAATTTCTGATTAATGACCATGACGATCAGCGCCAGGATCATCTGCGTCAGGGCAAGCGCCAGATGATTATGGGTAAAATACGGCGGAAGCGGCCAGTTCCACATATTGTGTCCCATCGAAATATACATCAGAAGCGCCAGAAACCCGACGGAAAAAATCAGTCTTTTCCGAAGCTTCGGCGTCTCCCGGTCGGTCAGCGCTTCCTCCTCCGCCGCGAGCTTCTCACTCGCGGAAATCTTCTCCCCGGCGCCTTTTTTCTTCGCGCCGTAGCCCGCGTTTTCGACCGCCCGGATGATTTCCGAGGCCGATGCGGTTCCTTCCACACCCATCGAATTTGTCAGGAGAGAGACCGAGCATGAAGTAACGCCCGGCACCGCGGAAACAGCCTTCTCCACGCGCGCCTGACAGGCCGCACAGCTCATTCCGCTGACAATATACTGTTCCATTCTGTTCGTTCCTTTCTTTCACGACACATGCTCTGCCCCGCAGGAAACGCCTGCGGTGTGAAAAAGCCGGCCCCTCTCCTTTCCGCACCTTTTCACTGACCGAGAATCGTGTCTGTCACTGTTTCGTAAAGGTCTCCGTCGTCCAGGACTCGGAGTCGCTAAAAATCGTCATTTCCGTGTTCACATTATACCGGTCCAGATCCGCGTAGATAATGTAATCCGCGGCATTGATAATCATCATCCGGTTTCCGATCAGCCTCCACTCGCATTCCACACCG
>CAMPAR010000085.1 GCA_946632055.1 uncultured Lachnospiraceae bacterium | reverse complement strand
ATCTTGTTGAACTCCGGAATCGTCGTCATGACCTGATTGTATTCCGAGCTCTTCGACGAAGAGAAGGCGATCTGATTATCCACAATCAGCGAGTGAAAGAAGATGTGCGTGATCTGGGTGTTGTCAGCCCATTTCACGAGCTGCAGTTTCTCGGCATTACAGGTCTCGACAAGCCCCTTCAGGGCGGAATCTCCCTCATACTCCGGCACATTCTCCTGAATGTACGCGATCGCGCCGTCATAATCGTACATGGCCATCATGCGCTTCGCAGCCGCGTACACCTCCGCGTGCAGGCCTTCCTCGGCCGGCGCTTCCGTCGTCGTCGGCGCCTCCGTCATCTGCTCGGGCGTCGTCGTGCTGACAACGGGCAGCGTTTCTTTCTTATCCGTATCCTTGCGGTTCACCAGCTTCACTATGACGAAGGCCGCGCCTCCCACCACAAGAAGCGCTGCAAGCACCACGAGCGAGAGCTTCAGGATCTGCATCCTGCGTCTTTTTCTGCGCCTTCTCGCCCGCTCGGCCGCGCTCACCCGCTTCCGGTACGCCTCCGAAGAAACCTTTCTCTCATGATCCATATAATCTTCGCTCATTCTTTTCCCCTTAATAAATGCTGTGTCTTTCCGGCCGGAGGCCGCGAAAGCCGAAGTGAAAGAAATTTCTTTGCAGGGCCTTCCTTCACCGCGCCTCGATTATAATCGAAAAGCGGGAATCGGTCAAGTCCGCTTCCCGCCTTTCACAGCTTTTTCAAACGATGTTTAGGTCAAAAGGTAATATCCGGAGCGTTCCGCACTTCGTGCTCCCACGCTCCTCCCACATTCCGCACTTTCGCAGGGATAAGCCCCTGCTTCGTGCTCCATGTGGGCGGGTCATTAAGCCCATCTTCCACCGACAAGCAAGCTTGTCGTGGAAAAGGCTTTTGACCCTGATAATTTCAAATTACTCGAATCGCATTTTTTCAGTTGTCATCCCCGGCAGAAGCACCCTCAGCCACGGCTTGCTCATACTTCTGCAGAATCAGCTCCTGCATGGCGCCTCTTGTGTCGCTGTTGATCGGGTGCGCGATATCACGATACTGTCCGTCGGCAGATTTTCTGGAAGGCATGGCGATGAAAAGTCCGTTCTCGCCTTCGATCACCTTGATGTCATGGACGACGAATTCGTCGTCGATCGTGACGGATACCACCGCCTTCATTTTGCCTTCTTTGTCTACCAGACGCACTCTGACATCGGTAATGTTCATTTCGCTTTTTCTCCTTTTATTTCCCCTGTATTTGCCCCTGGCCGCCCGAAAAGAAGGCTGCAAGTCGGCATTCAAAAAGACGCCGGTTGATCCGTCATCTTCATGCAGTGTCCTTCCGCCGTCTTCCGGCGAAAGGACACTATTTGTTAACTATATCACAAAATTGTCCGTCCTGCAAGCCTCAGATAATATACCTTTTGTTGCTTTCCTGAACGATGCGGATATTGGCCGGATCTCCGATATAGCTTGAGTTCGCGTATATCGTATTGTGGCTCTCGACGATGCAGTTCTCAATGACGGTATTATCTCCGATATAGACGTCATTGAGAATGATCGAATTCCGGATCACGCAGTTGCTGCCGATAAAGGATTTCTTGAAGATCACGGAATCCTCCACCGTGCCGTTGATGATCGAGCCGGAAGCCACGAGGCTGTTCCGGACCTGAGCGCCCGGATTGTACTTCGCCGGCGGGAAGTCGTTGACCTTCGTCAGCGTCCGGTCGTCGTCCTTGAAGAAGGCCTGCCGCACTTCGGGCCGCAGGAAGTCCATATTGGTCCGGAAGTAGGAGGTAACGGACGAAATATTCGACCAGTACGCATCCAGATGGTAGGCGTAAATGCTCTTCAGGTTGCGGTAGCGGATCACGATGTCACGGATGAAATCGTAGCGGTCCTCCGCCACGCAGGACTCGATGAGCTCGATCAGGAGCCGTCTTCTGATGATGTAGATACCGCAGTTGACTTCTCTGGTCGCTTCCACCATCGGCTTCTCTTCAAACGCGGTGACTCTGCCATCCTCGTCGGTAATGACCTGACCGAAGCGGGAAGAATCCTCCCAGTCCCGAAGCGTCGTCGTCACCATCGTGATGTCCGCGCGCTTCTGGATATGGTAGTCCAGCACCTTGTTGAAGTTCAGCTTGTAGACGCCGTCGCCGTTCGCGATGACGACGTAGGGCTCATGGCTTTCCTTCAGGTAGTGAATATTCTGATAAATCGCGTCGATCGTGCCCCGGTACCAGTCGGTATTGACCGGCGTGATCGTCGGATGGTAGACAAAAAGTCCGCCCTGCTTGCGGCCGAAATCCCACCATTTGCTGGAGCTTAAGTGCTCGTTCAGGGTGCGCGCGTTGTACTGCGTCAGCACGGCTACCTTCTGCACGTGGGAGTTTGCCATATTCGTCAGGACAAAGTCAATGGCGCGGTAGGTGCCCGCCATCGGCATCGCCGGAACCGCCCGCTTGTAGGTCAGTTCCTTCATCCTCTTACTGTTTCCGCCTGCTAAAATGATTCCGATCGCCTTCATTCCACTTCACCTGCCTTTATAATCGCGTCGCCGGACTCGAGCCGTCCGTTCGGGTAGTCTTCGGCAGTGGTCTCGCCAAGAAGCGCGGTATTCTTGCCGATCGATACATTGTCCGGTACAATCGTCTTCTCGCCGATGGTCACAAGGTCCGAATCATAAACCTTCTTGTTGTAGGTGCTCTCCCGGTACTCGCCCTCGCCGAGCACGCAGTTCGCGCCGATCACGCAGTCCTCCGCGATGATCGCCTTCTCCACCTTCGTGCCGGCCTTGATGACGGTATGGTCCATGATGATCGAGTCATTCACGACGGCGCCGTCCTCAATGATGACCTCCGAGCCGATGACGGAATTCGTCACCGTTCCGTAAATCTCGCAGCCCTCGCCGATGATGCAGCGGTCGACCTTCGCTTCCTTCGCGATATACTGCGGTGCCATGGAGGAGCCGTTCGTATAGATCTGCCAGTATTCCTCGTACAGATTGAAGACCGGGACGAGATCGATCAGCTCCATATTGGCTTCCCAGTAGGAGCTTAATGTGCCGACGTCCTTCCAGTAGCTGTTGTACTCGTAGCAGTACACCGCGTCGCCCTTCTCATGGCAGTACGGAATGACGTGCTTGCCGAAGTCGAGCGCGGGAACGTCCTTGTTCGCGATCAGCGCTTCCCGAAGGAGCTTCCAGTTGAAGATGTAGATGCCCATCGAAGCGAGGTTCGAGCGCGGATGCGCGGGCTTCTCCTCGAAGTCGAGGATCTTTCCGGTGGAAGGATCCGTCACGAGCACGCCGAAGCGGGAAGCTTCCTCAATCGGCACCGGCATCGCCGCCATCGTGATGTCCGCGTGGCTTGCCTTGTGGAAGTTCAGCATCAGCTCATAGTCCATCTTGTAAATGTGGTCGCCGCCGAGTATCAGCACATATTCGGGATCATAGCTGTCAATGTAGCCGATATTCTGGTAGATCGCGTTCGCCGTGCCGGTGTACCAGTCGGTATTGGACTGCCGCTCGTAGGGCGAGAGGATCGTCACGCCGCCGCGGTTGCGGTCCAGGTCCCACGCAATACCGATCCCGATGTGGGTGTTCAGCCGTAAGGGCTGGTACTGCGTCATGACGCCGACCGTATCGACTCCTGAATTAATGCAGTTGCTGAGCGGGAAATCGATAATCCGGTATTTCCCGCCGAAAGAGACTGCCGGCTTCGCCATATGCGCAGTCAGCACTCCGAGACGACTCCCCTGGCCCCCGGCCAGGAGCATCGCTATCATTTCTTTTTTCATGCTCATAGAATCACCTCTGTGGCTGTCATAATAATCTAAGCGTAGTATAGCACGTTTCTTCACGTTTGTGAATAGATTTTACTAAATAATTTTTGTATTATTTTACGCTTTTTGTATATAACAGACAAATTGAGGTTTTCGGGCTATGGAAGATGACGAAAGAAGCCCCGGAGCACGGGGCTCCGGGGCCGAAATTCATATAAGTTAAGATTCCGAAAATCACTCCGCTGCCGGATTCTTCTTCATCTCCGCCGGGATTTTCACCTTGCTCGGCGAGCATCTCCACATGGCGCGAAGAAGCTTATCGTTCGGCTCGAAGACCAGGATGTGCGTCGAGCCTTTCTCGGAATAGGTGATCGTGTAGGTTTTAGCATCCTGCTCCTTCGAGGAATAATCCTCGAAGACAATCCCCTTGTCCTCCTTCTTCGTCTGAAGGGCCTGCTCGTTCGTCGGCTCGACGGACTCCACGTCGCCCATCTCGATGCGCTTTTTGGTCTTGCGGATCTGCTGGCTGTAGATCGCGTCGATCGAAAGCTCCGAGGTCACGAAGACGTATTCGTACTCGACCTGCAGATAGCGGTAGGTAAACATCACGCCCACGATCAGCGCCGCGAGCGCCACGATTCCCCAGGAATTCCGGATCGTAAAAAGCACGACGACAAGCGCCAGCACGCCCACGAGAAGGAAGTAGGGAATCCGGTACCAGGGATTCTTCCGTTTGACGAGCCACTCGGCATAAATATCATTATTCATTGCAATCCTCCTTCTGAATCAGGAGCGCAGCACGACACCGAGTTTCACCTCGAGAATGTTCAGGATGTCCTTCGTGAAGCCGTTCATTTCCTCCTCGGTAAACGCGTGATCCTTCGGCGTAAATACCACACTGTAGGCCATGCTCTTCTTCGTCGGCGGAAGCGGCAGGCCCTCGTAGACGTCAAAGAGCTTCACAGAAGTCACCGCGCCGCAGGCGCCGAAGACCGCGTCTTCAATCTGCCTGCAGGTTACGTCTTTGTCTGTCACAAAGGCAAAGTCTCGCTTCTCCACGTCGAACTTCGGGAGCGGGCTGTACTTTTTTACACTACTATAATATTTCGAAAATGCGGATAAGTCAAGCTCCAAAACATAGGCCGGCGTCCGAAGATCCAGCTCGTCCATGATTTCGTACTTCACCTTGCCGAGAACACCGATCCGCTGTCCGTCAAGCAGGATCGCCGCAGTCTGGTAGGGATGCAGGTACGGAACCTCCGCCGGTTCGTAGTCAAACTTCGTGAAGAAGGCTTCCGCCGCGGTATCCGCCAGCCCTTTCAGCGTATAGAAATCCTCCTCGTTTCCGAAGACGCCGATCGAGAGCGTGTCGCGCTCCTCCGGATAGTCCGTGAGCGGCAGCTCGCCCGGGATGAAGGCCTTGCCGACCTCGAAGAGCCGTCCTTCAATCGTGCCGCGCTTCTCGTTCCGCTGAATCGCATAGAGCATCTGCGGCACCAGCGTCGTCCGCATCAGGGAGAGGTCCTCATTGATCGGATTGATCAGACGGATCGCGTGGCGCGCCGGATCGTCCGAGGGAAGTCTGAGAAGATCAAGATCCGCCGGAGAGAAGAAGGAATAGTGGATCGCTTCATAAGCGCCGGCCGCGGCCAGTGCGCGCTTCAGCTTCAGGATCGCCTTCTGACGGGCGTTCCGGCCGCCGGAGGTCACCCGCGCCGTCGGCATGAAGGTCGGCGCCACATGATCGTAGCCGTACATGCGGATCACTTCCTCCGCCACGTCCTGATAGCCCTCCATATCCTCGCGGTAGGCGGGGATCCGGATCGTCAGCGCGTCGCCCGAAAGCTCCGGCTCGAAATCCAGGCGCTTCATGATATCCACAATCGCCTCGTCCGGCACCGTGATGCCGAGCACGCCGTTCACGCGCTTCACGGAGACGGTCAGCTCCTTCCGGTCAATCGAATTTCCGACGTTCACGTCGACGTGCGTCTTCGAAACCTTTCCGCAGCCGAGCTCCTCCACAAGGTGCAGGGCACGCTTCATCGCCATAACGGTCGTATATTCATTTACGCCCTTACTGAAGACCGCGCTCGAATCCGAGGCCTGTCCAAGGGCGCGCGAGCTTCTGCGGACGTTGTCACGCGCGAATTTCGCAGCTTCGAACATCACGGCCGCCGTTGTCTCCCGGATCTCGGAATTCAGGCCGCCCATGATGCCCGCCAGGGCCACCGGACGGTTTCCGTCGCAGATCACAAGGTTCTCCGGATTCAGTTTGAATTCCTTCTCGTCAAGCGTCACGATCGGCTCATTCTCCGCCGCGCGGCGCACGACGATCTCATTGCCCTGAAGGAAGGCGTCATCGAAGGCATGCATCGGCTGACCGAGCTCGCGGAGCACATAGTTCGTAATATCGACCATGTTGCTGATCGCGTTGATGCCGACGAGCGCAAGGCGGCGGCGCATCCAGGCGGGCGACTCTTTGATCGTCACATCCGTCACATAGTGCGCGATATATCTCGGGCAGAGCTCCGGCGCTTCGACGCGCACCGAGAAGCCCGCCTTCTCTTCTTCTGTCTCCGTATAGGAAAGATCCGGCTCATGAAGTGCAGTTCCAAGAACCGCCGCCACTTCGCGCGCGATGCCGTAGATGCTCATCGCGTCCGGGCGGTTCGCCGTGATCGACACATCGTAAATCCAGTCGTCAAGACCGGTGATTTCCTTCACGTCGGCGCCGGGCTCGGCGTCGTCCGGCAGCACGAGAAGTCCGTTGTAGCCCGCGCCCGGATACAGGTCCTCCGAAAGGCCGAGCTCCGTACCGGAGCAGAGCATGCCGAAGGAATCATAGCCTCTGAGTTTTCCGGCCTTGATCTCCATCAGGCCTTCGACGGTCACGTGGTCCTTCGCCGTCTGGTACACCTGCGCGCCGACAAGCGCGAGCGGGAATTTTCCGCCGGCGTGCACATTGTCCGCGCCGCAGCAGACCTGGAAGGAGCCGCAGGAACCGGCATCCACCCGGCAGAGCGAGAGATGCGTGCCTTCGATCGGCTCGCAGCTTGTGACAAGGCCGACCACGACGCCCGAAATGTCCTTCCCGACCTGATAGCGTTCCTCCACCTCGAAGCCGCAGGAGAAGAGCTTCTCCTCCAGAACTTCCGGAGAAACATTGATATCAACATATTCCTTTAACCAGCTAAGGGGTACTAACATGGATTCTACCTCCCCTCTCAGTCATCAATCTGCGACAGAACCCGCAGATCCGATTCAAACAGCAGCTTGATATTATTGTAGCCGTACTTCAGCATCGCGATTCGCTCGAGACCCACGCCGAAAGCAAAGCCGCTGTACTTTTCCGTGTCAATGCCGCAGCCCTCCAACACCTTGTTGTTCACAACGCCGGCGCCGAGGATCTCGATCCAGCCCGTTCCCTTGCACAGGGAGCAGCCGCAGCCGCCGCACTGGAAGCAGGAAACGTCCACCTCGACCGAAGGCTCCGTGAAGGGGAAATACGAGGGGCGGAGCCGCGTCGTCGTGCCTTCGCCGAAGATCTTCTGCACGATTTCGTCGAGCATGCCCTTAAGGTCTCCGAGCGTGATGCCCTCGTCAACCACGAGGCCTTCCATCTGCGTGAACATCGGAGAATGCGTCGCGTCGTCGTCCGAGCGGAACACCTTGCCGGGGGAAATGATCTTGATCGGCGGCTTCTTCTCTTCCATGACGTGAATCTGGCCGGCCGAAGTCTGCGTCCGAAGCAGGAATTCCGGCGAGAGATAGAAGGTATCCTGCATGTCGCGCGCCGGATGGTCCTGCGGCGTGTTCAGCGCCGTGAAATTGTAGTAATCTTTCTCGATCTCGGTGCCCTCGTAAATATCGAAGCCGAGCCCCGCGAAGATATCGATCAGCTGGTTCGTGACCTGCGTCACGGGGTGGAGATTTCCGTGTGCGCGCATCTTGGCGGGCATCGTGATGTCGATCTTCTCCGCCTCGTAGCGCTTCTTCATCTCCAGCTCTTTCAGCACGGAATTCTTCTTCTCGAATTCCTCCTGCGCCCAGTTCTTGATCTCATTGACGCGCTTGCCGAATTCCGCCTTCTCTTCCTTCGGAATCTTTCCCATCTCCCGCATCAGTGAGCCGATGAGACCGACCTTGCCGTCAAACACCGATTTCCGGTATTCATAGATGCTCTTTGAATCCGCGATCTTCTGCAGATTCTCCTCTACCTGAGCCCGGATCGCCTGCAGGCGCTCCGACAGCCCTGACTGTTCTGCCATGTGCTTCCTCCTTGAAAAAATAAAAAAAGTCCCCAAGACTCCAGCATCTCAGGGACGAAAATTTCCGCGGTACCACCCTGCTTCCGCCTCCGGGCTTCTTTTCCTCCCGAAAACGGCGCTTCATTTGTCATTCACGTAAGACATACAACGGCCGAACCTACAAGAAGCTTCTCCTGCCGCCCGAAGAATTGAATCTTCCCCGGCACGCGCTTCCTTCAGCCCGGCAGCTCCGGTGTGAAATTCGGGAACCCTGTCTGAACACGGGAAGCGCTCTCAGCCGCCGACGCTCCCTCTCTGATCGTGAAAACAGTCCTTACTCTGCACCATCACAGCTTTTCAAACTTGTAAGATTATAGCTGAAAGCTGGGGAAAAGTCAAGTCGGGGTTTCAGGGAAAGCGAGGCTCGCTGCGGGATTTCATGGAATAGCCTCGCTGTTCGGCCCATTTGCCAGCAAATAGCTCGTTTTCATATGATTGGTAGCGCGAAAATCATGTCTCTTTTGAGGATTAACCACCATTATGATTATACTGGAAGAAATGGTGGCCTTAAAATAATCTCAAGCTTGATGCTTTGCCACCATACTGTCTCTCCGGAGCGATTTGGTGGTTCAATGACCACCGCTAGCTTGCTTCCCTTGCCACCGCACCGGCCTCCCGGAGTGGTTTGGTGGTTCAACGGGCCAAGCTTGCTTGTTTCCCTTGCCACCGCACCGCCCTCCCGGAGTGGTTTGGTGGTTCAAGAGCCAAAGCTAGCTTGATTCCGTACCACCAGATCACCATTAATCACCCGCTTCGGTGGTT
>CAMPAR010000084.1 GCA_946632055.1 uncultured Lachnospiraceae bacterium | reverse complement strand
GTCGTCTCTTCGGTCGTTTTCTCGGCGCTTTCCGTCGTTTCTGACTCCGCCGCCTGTTCCGTGTCGCTATCCGAGGCGCTCTCCGTCTCAGACTCCGTCACTTCGGAAGCATCGGTTTTTGCCGTCTCCGTGCTTTCCTCTTCCGTCTCTTTGTCAGTCCGCTCTTCCTCGTCCGTATCGTCCTCCGACACGGCCACCGTTTCCTCCGGGGCCGGCTTCCTGAATAAATCCATGATTTCTTTCCGGAACAGGATTCCGAGGGCGACTGCCGCCGCAAGAAGGACGCCCGCGATCGGAAGGATGATGAAAAGCGCCGTCTTTCCCTTTTTCTTCGCGGGAGGCGAAGGCGGATTAACGGGCGCCGGATTCACGGGAGGCACCGGCGCAGTATGGACGGGCTGCACCGGCGTCGGTTTTACCGGCTGTGCAGACGGCTGATTCACCGGTTCCGGGGATACCGGCTTTACCGGTGCCGGAGACGGGTTTACCGGAGGCGCCGGATTTCCGCCGCCCGTCGCCGTACGCGGCGTAATCTTCCTTCCGCAGTAATTACAGAATTTTACCCCGTCCTTCAATTGTTTGCCGCAGCCGGTACAGAACATCTGAGCACCTCCGTATGCTTCCTTTTATATGATTATTTGCAGTGTCTTTCTTAAGTCTTATGCCGTGCGGAAGCCTTCAGTCCGCCGTCAGCCACGTCGACTTCGATCACGTCGCCTTCGGAGATTTCTCCTTCGAGAATGATCTTCGCCGCCGCGGTTTCCACGTTTTTCTGCAGGTACCGTTTCAGCGGACGCGCGCCGAACTGCGGATCATAGCCGTGATCCACCACATACTGCATCGCTTCGTCCGTGAGCCGAATGCTGATCTCCCGATCCTGCAGACGCTTGTTCACATCCGCCACCATCAGCTTCACGATCGCGCTGATATTGTCTTTCGTCAGCGGCTTGAACAGAATCGTCTCATCCAGACGGTTCAGGAATTCCGGCCTGAAGTGCAGGGAAAGCTCCCTGAGAACCGCGTCTTCCGCCTCTTTCCGGATTTCTCCGTTGTCATCGATTCCCGCAAGAAGAATCTGCGAGCCGATATTCGAGGTCATGATCAGAATCGTGTTCTTGAAGTCCACCGTACGGCCCTGCGAATCCGTGATTCTGCCGTCGTCGAGAACCTGCAGGAGCACGTTGAAGACGTCCGGATGCGCCTTTTCCACCTCGTCGAAGAGCACCACGCTGTAGGGTTTTCTCCGCACGGCCTCCGTCAGCTGTCCGCCTTCGTCATAACCCACATATCCGGGAGGCGCTCCGATGAGCCGCGCGACGGAATGCTTCTCCATGTATTCGCTCATATCGATCCGGACCATGTTCGACTCATCGTCAAACAGGCTCTCGGCAAGCGCCTTCGCAAGCTCCGTCTTGCCGACGCCGGTCGGTCCGAGGAACAGGAACGATCCGATCGGGCGCTTCGGGTCCTTGATGCCGGCCTTGGAACGCAGAATCGCGTCCGCCACTTTCTGGACGCCCTCGTTCTGACCGACCACCCGCTTGTGAAGCTCGTCCTCCAGATGAAGGGTCTTGTTCCGCTCGGTTTCGTTCAGCTTCGCTACCGGGATTCCGGTCCAGCGGCTGATGATCCGGGCGATTTCTTCCTCTGTCACGGATTCATGCACAAGATGCAGGTCCGCCTGGGAAAGGTTCTTCTCCTGCTCCGCCAGCTCCTGCTGCAGCTTCGGAAGTTCGCCGTACTGCAGCTCAGCCGCCTTATTCAGATCATAGCGCTGTTTGGCCTGCTCGATCTCCCGGTTCATCTCCTCGATGGATTCACGCAGCTTCTGGAGTTTTTCAATCGAAGCCTTTTCGTTGTCCCACTGCGCCTTCTGGGCGTTGAAGGAATCCCGCTGCTCCGCAAGCTCCTTCTGCAGATCCTGCAGCCGCTCCTGCGAAAGATGATCCGTTTCCTTTTTCAGCGCCGCTTCCTCAATCTCCAGCTGCATGATTTTTCTTCGCTGGTCGTCGAGCTCCGAGGGCATCGAATCCAGCTCGGTCTTAATCAGCGCGCATGCCTCGTCCACAAGGTCAATGGCCTTATCCGGCAGGAAACGGTCGGAAATGTAACGGTTCGACAGCGTCGCCGCGGAAACCAGCGCGCCGTCCGTGATCTTCACGCCGTGGTACACCTCATAGCGCTCCTTAATGCCCCGGAGAATCGAGATCGTATCCTCAACCGTCGGTTCATCCACGAGGACCGGCTGGAATCTTCTCTCCAGTGCCGCATCCTTTTCGATGTATTTCCGGTACTCGTCGAGCGTCGTCGCGCCGATGCAGTGCAGCTCGCCGCGGGCCAGCATGGGCTTGAGCATATTGCCGGCATCCATGGCGCCTTCGGTCTTTCCGGCGCCGACAATCAGGTGCAGCTCATCGACAAACATGATGATCTGCCCTTCGGATTTACGCACTTCCTCGAGGACCGCCTTCAGACGTTCCTCAAATTCTCCGCGGTACTTTGCTCCCGCGACAAGCGCGCCCATGTCGAGCGAAAACAGCTTCTTTTCCTTCAGCGAATCCGGCACGTCTCCGCGGACAATCCGCTGCGCGAGGCCTTCGACAACCGCCGTTTTACCGACGCCCGGCTCACCGATCAGGACCGGATTGTTTTTGGTCTTCCGGGACAGAATCCGCACCACATTCCGGATTTCCTCGTCACGGCCGATGACGGGATCGAGCTTCTGATTTCTGGCCTCCTCCACGAGGTCGCGTCCGTATTTTTCCAGCACCTCATAGGTGTCCTCCGGCTGATCCGAGGTCACCCGCTGGTTTCCGCGGACCTCCTGCAGGGCCGAAAGGAAGCGGTCCCGCGTGATGCCGAACTCCCGGAAAAGCTCCTTCAGGGCTTTATTCGGCCGCTTCAGCATCGCGAGGAACAGATGCTCCACCGATACATATTCATCGCCGAAGGGCTTCGTCTCGTCCTCAGCGAAATTCAGGACATTGTTCAGCTCCTGACTGATATAGGCGCTTCCGCCGCCCTGCACCTTCGGCAGGTTTTCAATCAGCTGAAGGACGGAATTCCGGAAATAGTTCTCCTGAATCTCCATCCTGGTGATCAGCTTCGGCAGAAGTCCCTCCTCCTGTGTAAGCAGTCCGTAAAGGAGGTGTTCCTGATCGATTTTCTGATTGCCGTGCTCCGCCGCGATCTTTTCCGCGAGCTGAATCGACTCAATGGATTTCTGAGTAAATTTCTGTATATTCATGGCATAACCCTCCTGTTCCTTTTTATAGAGCGGCACCGGTCATTTCGGGAATCAGCCGAAATGATTCAGCCAAAACCGGGGACCGGTGCCTTCTTTTCATTACACGGGGATTATACCACACCTTGTTAGCACTGTCAAGCGTCGAGTGCTAATTCACAGATAATTCACGAAATCTTACGCGCTCCTCCATGATTCAGTCCACTCGAGCCGAGGGTTATGGTGCTTCCTCTAAGGTGCATTGGGACCGCACCGAGGAGGAAGCACCATCTCGCAGGCGAGTTATACAATACTCAGTCGATCGTGTTGATCTTCCAGTTTTCGCCGTAAATTCCGGGGAACGCGCCGTTCTCGACCATGCGGGTGTTGCCCTCATGCGCGATCAGCCACTTGTTCTTCGCGGTCAGCAGACGATCCTTCTTCATTTCGGGATCAATCTTCTCATTGGTTCCGCGCTGCAGTCCGACGACGCACCAGAAACCGTCCTTCGACACTTCGCAGGGAGCAAAGTGCAGTGTATCGGAATAAACCTCAATCATCACGCCTTCCGGAAGGTAAAACGCTTTGACCTTATCAGCATCCAGACGTCCTTCTTTATCAATATCACAGCGCTTCGCCAGAAGCAGAACCAGGTCCGAAACACCGATATTAAACTCATTGCAGGTATGCCACTCCAGCGCGTTCAGGAAGCTGTTGTGACCCCAGCAGCAGCCCCACTGCTCATCGAGCTGCCCGCAGTACAGCTGATTGTAGATCTCAGCTTCCGGCATCTCGTCGATTTCCGGAATCGCCGTCATATAGCGGCTGCCTTCCTCCGGAATCGGGCAGGCTTTCTTCGTCATCTCGCTCATCGCCTGCACATCGGCATCGATCACCGCGCCGTAAGGACGGAATTCATCCTCGAGCACGCTGTAAATCCGGATCTGCGGGTTCTTCTTCTGAAGCTCTTCCAGTCTTGACATGTTAAATCTCCTTTTTATTTGATTTCTCTTTCAGAATTGTCGTCCGTGAAAGAGATTCGGTTCTGGAGGTATCATAGCACTTTTTTACACAGATGAAAAGAGAAAATTCATTCTCTCTCCGCCCAGAAGCGCCGAATTTCCCGCTCGGCCTCCGAGAAGCCGAGCGCTGTGCAGTCCGCCCATTCCCGCGGGAACAGGGCGCGGTTTTCCCGGTAGCGGAAACGCTCGTCAAGAAGCAGGATCACGCCCTCGTCATCCGCCGTGCGGATCAGGCGTCCCGCCGCCTGCATCACCTTATTGAAGCCCGGGAAGCGGTAGGCGTAGTCGAAGCCGTTCTTTCCCTGAGAATCATAGTATTCCTTTATCAGCTCGCGCTCCGTGCAGACCTGCGGAAGCCCGGTTCCGACGACCGCGACGCCGATCAGCTGCTCCCGCACGAGGTCGATACCTTCGGAAAACACGCCGCCCATGACCGAAAGCCCGAGAAGCGAGCCGGTTCTTCCGGTATCCGAGAATTCGGCGAGGAAATCCGCGCGGTCCTTTTCGGTCATCGCGCGCTTCTGCAGGATCAGCTCCACCCGGGGCTTTGCTTCCGGGCCGTTTTCCGAAGAAAGGCTGTCTTCTCTTTCCGTAATCAGCTCCTGCAGCGCTTCCGCCGCATTCTTCAGGAACGCGTGCGAGGGGAAGAAGGCCAGATAGTTCCCCTTTTTCACGCTCGCCATCATATAGAGATATTCCGCGATCCGCCGGTATTCCTCCGGGCCGCGCCGCGTATAGCGGCTGCTCACGTCAGTTCCTGCGAGAAGCCGTCTCCTTCCGGGATCAAAGGGCGAATTCACATAGACCGCATCTTCCTCCGCGCTTCCCGCAAGGAGCTCCTTGTAGTAGTTGACCGGCAGGAAGGTGGCGGAAAAGAATACCGTGCTCTTCACGGCATCGAGCGTCTCCCGCAGCCGGTTTGCCGGATGGATGCAGAAAAGCCTCACGAAGAACTTCCCGTCGTCGTCAAAGGACGCGTAGCTCACATAGCCGTCCGGAAGATAGGCGCAGGTATCGATAAAATCGCTGATTTCAAAGTAGAAATCGACGATTTCCTCCTGCCCCGGATAATCCGGGTGACGGTCCATAAAGCGGCCGATCGCCTCCTTCAGCTTCTGCAGCTCGAAAAGAAGCGCGTTCGGGAAATTCTCCTCCCCGAAGACCGTCAGCTTCTCGCACTCCCGCTTCAGCTGCAGCATGATTTTATTCACGCGCTCCAGCGTCTTCAGAAGCGTTTTCTGGCCGCCGAAGAGCTTCTTTGCCGCCAGCACGTCCTCCTTCACAAGAGAGGCGCTGTACATATCCCTGCCGCGGTCCGCCAGGTTATGCGCCTCGTCCACAAGCAGGATATACGGAAGCTCCGAGCCCGACGCAAAATACCGCTGCAGGGCCACATGCGGCGCAAAGGCATAATTATAGTCGCAGATGATCACGTCCACATAATAGGAAATATCCAGGCTGAATTCGTAGGGACACAGCTGATATTTCAGCGCATAGCGCTCCACCGTTTCCCGGGTGACGGCCGTCTCATGCGTGATCAGATCGTACACCGCATCATTGACGCGGTCGAAATGCCCCTTCGCACGCGGACAGTGTTCGGGATCACACTGGCGCACGTCGAGAACGCAGACCCGGTCCTTCGCCGTAATCCGAAGGAAGGAAAAGGCGAGCCCGCGCGCCTCCATGAGCTGCATCCCCTCTTCCGCCACGCCGGCCGTGACAGTCTTCGCAGAGAGGTAGAAAATCTTATCGGCATGTCCCTGGGAAACCGCCTGCACCGAAGGATACAGCATCGCAAGCGTCTTTCCGATGCCGGTCGGCGCCTGGACAAAGAGCCGCTTCCCGTCCTCGATGGTATGATAGACCTGCCGCACGATTTCACGCTGGCCCGGCCGGTAATCATAGGGAAAGGGGAAGCCCTTCGCAGAAGCGTCGCGCGCTTTTCGATGGCGGACCGTAAACAGCACCCACTTCCGGTACGAATTCACATAATGCTCGAAGCGGGCCCGGATCTTATCAAAGCTGTAGCTCTGATGAAAATAGCGGATCGCGTCCTTCACGACGGGCTGCTTCCTCGGGTGTTCCTCGTCCTCCAGCTGTACATAGGTCATCTGCACGCCTACCGAGGACAGCCCCCGCTCCTTCGCAATAATATAGGCGTAGACCTCCGCCTGCGCGAGGTGAACCGGCTCCGGTGCCTCCATCTCGTAAATGTTCCGGTAGACGCCCTTGATTTCGTCAACAGTTACCGGCGGTTCGGGCTTTTGCGCGGACGCCGGTTCTTCCGGTTCGTCCCGGCGCTCAATCACGCCGTCGGCCCTTCCCTCGATCACGAGATAAGCCTCCGCTTCGCTCGCCTCTTCGTCAGGAGTGCCGCAGGATACCGGTTCCTCCCCGGTAAGCGGCACCTCGATCTTCAGGCTCACCTCCGCCGTGTACGCTTCTCCCTGCATTCCCTGCAGCCGCCGGTGCACCTCCGCCCCGATGAGCATCGCTTCCTGAACCGCCGGACCGCTCCGTCTGGTGTCGATATCGCCCGAGCGGCAGACAAATTCCACGAGTTCACGCACAGAGAGGCGGACCGTGTTTTCGAGAATCTTCAACGCGCTCCGCCTCCTTTCTGATGCCGGACCGATCGTCCGGACTTGATTTTCTGCTTTATCTTACCTTAGAACTGCCGGATCGCGTCCGAATTATCGTCCTCCGCCTTTTCGATTCTGCGGATCTCGGCCTCATAGCTGTACTGCTCGTTCACATGGATCGTGACCGTGTCGCCGGCCTTGTGACCCATCAGCGCCTTCCCGAGCGGGGAAACGTCGCTGATTCTTCCCTGCATCGAATCCCCGCGGATCGAAGTGACGATTTTGTAGATCTCCTCCACATCGTCCTCCGGGATATAGATGGTCACCAGCTTGTTCAGGCCGACTTCATCCTCCGCGGACTGATCCTCGATAATTTCCGCCGTCTGGATCATCCGCTCCAGATAGCGCACGCGGCTGTTGTTCTGATTGTTCAGCCGCTTGGCCATGGTATACTCGAAGTTCTCCGAGAGATCGCCCTGAGCACGGGCGGCTTTCAGGTTCGACAGAAGCTCCTGCCGAAGCTCTCCCTTCCGATAATTGATTTCCTCTTCGATTTTTTCGATATCAGCCTTTGTAAGCTTCATAATACCACTTCTTTCTGCAATTCTCCCGGTCGAACTCATAGGCCGGGAAATACGGCGCTTTTTCCGGAACCAGGAATACCCCGTCCGGCACATTCATCGAAAAGCCTTTTCCCGAGCGGATCAGCCGTACATAGTCCTGTTCCGAATTCAGCGGCTCTTCCGTCACCATTCCGAACACGCAGCCGTACGAGGTGCTGCCGACGCGGTGAATATCCGAGCCCGCCGTCATCGGGATGCCATGCGCCTTCGCGTAATCATAGGCGAGGCGGTTCTGATAGGGCTCATTTCCGGCGTTCGCAACCTCCCAGGCGTCCGCATGGAAGGGGTGCAGCTTGATTTCGGTCATATAATCGCGCTCCCGGAAGGGATGCGCTTGCACGACCAGGCCGCCGGCGGCCGTAATCTCTTCATACTGCTCCTTCTGGTTCCATTCGATCACTTCCGGATGAGCCACGAGCCACTCCTCATCGAGTCCGTAGATCAGGAAATCCTCCGCGTCATAGCTGATCTCCCAGCCGAAGAAGACCTTCAGGCCCTGACGGTCTCCCTCCGCCTTCGCTTCACGGTAGGATTCGCAGTACCGATGCGCCCACTGTGCCCAGGGAAGGCTGCGGTCCACGCAGGTATTCCCGTGATAAAAATGGTCGGTAACGAATATTCCGTCATAGCCCAGTGCCTTATAAAAGGCGATATACTCGCTTCCCTTTGAATGCCCGCAGGCGGAAGAAATGCAGGTATGCAGGTGGGTCTCGTATTTATATGGCATAGTTCCTCCGATTCACGCAAGTTGCTTAAAAATATCGTAACTATTCAGCACCCCATTCGAAATGCTCCGCATTTCTCATGTCGGAGGTCAGAGAGGCTTCGCCTCTAGACCTCCGGAGATAAAATCGTCAATAATCAATCTGGAATGCAAGCATTCCATCCGTGATTATGACGATTTTATCTGGGAGCTGAACAGTTACAAAATATCTTTATTTTCCCAAATTCTTCGGGGTGAAAGCATAGGGCAGGATTTCCGAAAAGCGGTATTCCCGGTACTCGCCCGGTTTTCCGAGGAGGAAAATAAAGTCGGGTCCGCAGAACTCCGCGATCACCTGCCGGCACATGCCGCAGGGGGCGGTAAAATCCGCGGTCTCCCCGCTTTTTCCGCCGACCACCGCGATCTTGACAAAGTCCCGCTGTCCTTCGCTGACAGCCTTGAAAATCGCCGTCCGTTCCGCGCAGTTTCCGGGGGAATAGGCCGCGTTCTCGATATTGCAGCCGGTATAAATCGTACCGTCCGCCGCAAGAAGCGCCGCGCCGACCCTGAAATCCGAGTACGGAACATAGGCGTTCTTCCTCGCTTCCTCCGCGAGCTCCATTAAACGGTCGTTCTCAGTCATTCGAAGCTTTCTCTCCTTATCAGCGAGTCCGTGATTCTACAAAAAAACCGTCCTGATCTCCCGACCGGAACGGCTTTCCATCAAGCAGGGGTAGAAGGATTCGAACCCTCATTTACGGTTTTGGAGACCGTTGCTCTACCCTTGAACTATACCCCTAAATGTAAATCGAGGTGACAGGATTTGAACCTGCGACCTCTGCGTCCCGAACGCAGCGCTCTACCAAACT